>JBKDZY010000062.1:0-7942 GCA_047971765.1 Hyphomicrobiaceae bacterium
CTGCCGGGTTCCGCCTGACGATCGCACGCTTGATTCGCGAATATGCCACCGGCGATGTCGTGCGTCTGCGCAAGGTTGAGCCGGCCATCCGCACGATCCTGTCCCGCGTGTTTTCGAGCCGCGCCGCCAAGGAACAGATCCACAGCTTCATCGAGGCCGAGATCGCGCGCGGCGATCCCGCGGCGCTCGATGTTCTATCTGGCCTGCTCGAAACCATTTCGGGAACCTGTGCGGTGACCGACAAGTCGAGAGTGTTGGCGCACATAGTCCGGTTGAAGGCCAAGGCTGCCGATCTTGTGCCGCTGGCAACCATTGTGCCCCCCCTGGTGCGGGACGGCGTCGGAGGAAGGCCCTGATGGAAGTCACCAGCCGTTTCGCAGGACAAAGCGGTGTCACCCACGAGGGCGGTGCATCCGCCGTCAGCTTTTCGCCCGACCTCCTGCGCGAGCCCGCGTATTTCGTCGGCAGCGTCACGAACCATGTCAATTTCCGCGAGGCCATCTCGACGCTGCATCACGTCGTGGTCTCTGATCTGCGCTTCAAGCCCAGGGACCGGACGGAGTATTTCGCGTGGCTCGAGGGCCAGAAGGACCAGATCCTCGCCGAGGCCGCCGCCGCGGGGCGGGACGCCAGTGACAAGGTCAAGGTCCTGCGTGAGGAGTTGAGGTCGCTCGACGATCGGGCGTCTTCGTTGATGTCGCCCTTCTACAAGGCCCAGAGGCGGTACTTCGAGTGGTTGTACAAGGTCAATCGTGACGCCTGGTTCGTGCTCGATCCGGTCATTGCCGTGCATCCCGACGAGGTCTCGTTCGAGTGCTTTTCGACTGATGAATCGACCTATGGCCGCCTGAGTTGCGACCTTGAGATGTTCGACGACATCGGCGATTTCCAGAACGGCGTGACCAATGTCGACTACTCGTGGGATCTCTATAACGCCTTCCAGCAGATCCGCAGCTATCGCAAGACCGAACTGCGCATCGAGCAGGCGGGCTTCACGGCATCGACCGAGACCGGCCAGGAGATCTTCGAGCAGAAGATCGACCTGCCTGATACCTGGTTGAGAGGCTTTCTCCAGGTCTCGTCGGCCATGACGATGCCCGCACAGCGCATCACGTTCCATCCGATGGACATCCACAACCTGTGCTTCCATCTGCGCCGCCGGAAGGAGCGGCACGGTCCCCGCTCGATCCGCATCGCCCTCAAGCCGGGCGAGCCCGTGGAAATGCTCTTCGAGCCATGGGGCGACCGGCTGGTCTGCCCGCGCGCGGTCCATCACGGCGCCGGCGAACACGAGGTCCGGCTGTGGGGCCGCAGGCGGCTGCTCATTCTTGAGCGCCTCGTCCCCCTTGCCAGGGCGTTCGATTTCTATCTGCTGGGCTCCGGCCTGCCGTCGTTCGTGGTCGCGGATCTGGGACCGATGAAGTTCACGCTCGGCCTCTCGGGGTGGACGGCCAACGACTGGTCGCGCGCCGGACAGTTCGATCTGCTGGCGCCACGGCGGCGCACGTCGGCTGCCGTGCGCGAGCGCGTCTACGAAGCACTCGCCAGGCGCTGGCTTGGAAGCGTTGACGAGATTGCACGCGACGTGCAGCTCGAAAGTGCGGACACCGCCTCCGCGTTGACGATGCTCGCGCAGAATGGCCGCGTGATGTTCGATGTCGACAAGCAGGTCTGGCGCTATCGCCCGTTGACCGGCGAACCGTTGCCGTTCGATCAGCTCCGTTTTCAGAGCGACGAGGAGCGCAAGGCGGATGAACTCATCAATGCCGGCCTTGTCGAGATCCGGCACCGCGACGCCCGTCGCGCGTCGGGCATCGTGAAGGAGGACGGCCGGCAGTTCGCCGTGAGCACGACCGTCGATAATGACGAACGCCTCGTCGGAGCAACGTGCCAGTGCAATTTCTTCAAGCAGAACCGTCTTCGTCGCGGCCCCTGCCAGCACATTCTGGCCTTGCGTCGCCGCGCGGCCAGCGGCGGCATCGCGAATGTTCTCAAGGGTCCGTGGGGAGGCGACAGATGACAGCCCACAAGTCATATGACAAGGCGCTCGCATCGGCCTTGATTGCACCACATCCTTGTTCTATCGAAATGATACCGGCGTGCGGCGGATGGCTTTGCATCCCGGGCGGTGTTTCGCCGTCCATGCCATTTGACCACACATGCGTCGCTGGTGCGCTCTTGACTGGGCCGATCCAGGCCACCTATGCGCTTTGCGGTTTGAATTCCGTGAATTCAAAGGCGCATAGGTGGCCGGATCGGCTTCGAGTTGAGCACCCCTGCTCTATGGATTGTTCGAAAGTCCATCCGTCGCACCGCCGGTTATCATCTCCCAGCATGTCAACGGGAGATGTCGCATGACAGCAGACACCCGCCAGCAACTCTATGATCGCATCCGGGAAACCTCGAAGGACGAGGTCATTCTCGAGGAGATGATCCGGCATGGCTTCTGGGCGACCGAATCCGAAAAGCCGTCCCTTCCCGAGGAGTTGATCAAGCGCCGCGGCGAGTTGCGCCGCGAGATCGCGGAACTCGCGCAGCGGGCCGCGCGCTACGACAACCAGGACAAGGCCCTGCGCGAGATCATGAAGCAGCGCATGGCGCGCGCGCGTGAGCAGCGGCTGGAGACGAAGAAGCGTCAGGCGCGCCAGCGTCACGACAAGGCCGTCGCCTGGCATGAAAAACGGCGCGACGACATCGTGCATCTGGGTGATACCGGCTCGAAGGCGCTGGCCGGGCGTGAAGGCAATGGCGAGCGGCTCGGCGCCAACGGTCTGCCCGCATTTGCCGACATGAAGGCCATCGCCGACGCCATGGGTGTGCCCGTCGGCGAACTCAGGTTCCTGACCTATAACCGCAAGGTGTCGAAGGTCGATCACTACAAGCGCTTCCAGATTCCGAAAAAGACGGGCGGCATGCGAACTGTCTCGGCGCCGATGCCGCGCCTCAAGCGCGCGCAGTACTGGGTGCTGGACAATATTCTCGCACGGATCGAACCCCACGATGCTGCGCATGGTTTTCGCGCCGGGCGCTCGATTGTCAGCAATGCAGCGCCCCATGTCGGCAAGGCCGTCGTCGTCAACCTGGATCTGAAGGATTTCTTTCCGTCGATCTCGTTCCGGCGTGTCAAGGGGGTGTTCGCATCCCTGGGCTATCCGGAGGCCCAGGCCGCCGTGTTCGCCCTGCTCACAACCGAGGCGCCGCGCACGACGCTGAGCCTTGACGGGGAAACATGGCATGTCGCGGATGGCGAGCGTGTGCTGCCGCAAGGCGCGCCGACCTCGCCCGCCATCACCAACCTGTTGTGCCGCAAGCTTGATCGCCGGTTGCAGGGAGCCGCGCGCAAGTACGGCTTCACCTACACCCGCTATGCCGACGATTTGACATTCTCCAGCGCCGCCGACAGCAAGCCCGATCTCGACCGCCTGATGAAACTCGTGCGCCACGTCGTCCAGGACGAAGGGTTGACGATCAATGACGCCAAGACGCGCGTCATGCGCAGGGGGCGTCATCAGGAAGTGACAGGACTGACGGTCAATGACGGCCTTGGTGTCAGCCGCAAGGAGCGCCGCCGTTTTCGTGCCTACCTGCATCGCGCGGCCAACACTGCGGCCCCTTCGTCATGGCGTCGCGGTTCGCCAGCCGCCAGTGCACTTGGCTACGCGCAGTTCCTGACGATGGTGCATGGACCCGCCGTCAGTGGCTTGGCGGACAAGGCCCGCGCCATCTTTGCTCCGCGACGCAAGGCGGCAAACAAGCCGGCTGGGGCACTTGGAAAGACAAACCTGCGTGTGGCGGCGGCAGCCGGCAAGGCACCGAGGCCCGACTGGTGGACGCCCGAGGCGATTGCCCCGCCCGCCGTGCCACGGGAACTGGCGGCAGAAACGCCCAGGACGCCGGCAACGCCAGCGTCGGCCTCCGCGTCCGTGCCTTCGGTCGGACAAGCCCCGGATCGCGGTGAGCCGGCCCAGGCCCCGCCCGCACGAGAGCGCCCCGCCGCAGTGCCTCCCGTGCCGACCAGGAAAAAATCAAGCCTGATGAAGTTCGTGATCATCGCGGCTGTGATCATCGTGGTCGCCTACATGGTGCTGCGCTAGTGTCCTGACCGCGAAGTTCGTCAGTTCAAACTGCACATTCGTACGAACTTCGCGGTCGATAAGGACACGGGCGATATCATTGGCTTGGTGTGGCGTCATGTTCTGAAGTTCGCCTGCAACGTCCGCCGATATGATGGAGCGAACTTCAGAACCGCCACACGAGCTGGATGTAGCCGTGTCAGGTTTGGATGGACTCGATGAGGCCGCGGCTGCGGGCTGGTATGCTGCACATGCGTTCACTGCCCACCAACGGCGCCGTGCAAGGCAATCGGATGAGCGCCTGTCAGCACCCCGGCCCGTGAGGCGGAAACTGTCGGCCTCTTGTCTGATCGTCACGCTGTGAAACAAAATCATCAGTTGAAAATACGATTTTCTCCATGCAAAACTGCAGAGATAATCAAAGGTGGAATGCTTCGTTCGGGAGGTTTCCCTTGATGTATGTCAAGTTTGTGCCACCAAGGCTTAGGATCTGATCGTAGTGGAAGCCATTTCATGATGCGCGCGGACGAAATCGGCGAGATGCGGAAGTTGCGCATTTTCCAGGGTGTCGCGGAGAAGCATGTCATCGAAATGTTGCGTCCCGCCTTCCTGCAACGCTTTCCGGCGGGTGTGGAACTGGTGCGCGAGGGCGATCCCGCCGACTTCCTGCATGTCGTTGTCGAGGGGCATGTCGAAGTGTTCTCGTCCTATCTCGAGCGCGAGACGACCGTGGCGGTGCTCGGCGCCGATGAGTGTTTCATCACGGCGGCAGTTGTCCTTGATCGCATCTACTTGAAATCGGCACGATCGTTGACACCGTCGCGGGTCCTGCTGGTGCCAGCCGATCTGGTGCGGCAGGTGTTCCTCAAGGATGGGGCGTTTGCAATCAGCCTGGCCTCGGACCTTGCCAAGTCCTACCGGATGGTCGTCAAGGAACTGAAGAACCAGAAGCTCCGTAGCAATCTCGAGCGGCTGGCCAACTGGCTGCTCGTTCGGCGCCAGGAATTGGGTGGCGGCAACAAATTTGAACTGCCCTTCGAGAAGAAGGTCCTGTCGGCGCGACTTGGCATGGCCCCGGAGGTCCTTTCCCGGTCATTTGCCGCGCTCGCGCCCTATCGGGTGAAGGTCAATGGGGCGGCAGTCGAGATTGGCGATGTGGCAGCCCTGACAAAGCTGGCCAAGCCGACACGGACCATCGACGATCCGGACTGTTGATCGCCCCCTTTCGCGGCAGGCGGAGGGCGGCTCAGGCCGCGACGGTGCATGAGGGGAGGCTGCTCCAACCGTTGGGGCAGGCGATCGGCCCATGAACTCGCGTCAAGATTGAAATGTTCCCGTAATCATTTGGCGAGCAACAACGAGCGATGCAATTTTGAAATCTCGTCGGACGCTGTATCGTCTTCATGACTGGCGGGCGAGACAGCGAAACTCAAGATCATCGACCCGACCGCCGACGGGGGCCCCTGGGCGGCCCATCCAGGGAGAGGTGACCACACAGTTGGGGTTGGCACAACGCGAGGTCGAAACACGAAAATGATCTGCTGGCATGGGCTGGCCGGAGGGCAGCGCTGTTTCAGGCTGTTGGTCCGGCGAGAAAGAGTTCCGACCACAAACAAGTGGACGCAGCCCGCCGGTCATGGCACAGCAGAAATGTGTCGTGTGCTAGTGTGGCGGTTCTGAAGTTCGCTCCATCATATCGGCGGACGTTGTAGGCGAACTTCAGAACATGACGCCACACTAAGCCGATGATATCGCTAGTGTCCTTATCGACCGCAAAGTTCATACGAATGCGCAGTTTGAACTGGTGAACTTCGCGGTTGGGACACGAGCGCAATAGCAACAATTCTAGGGAGATTCCAAGTATGGATAAAGTCAAGACCGCCCCACGTCGGCAGTTCCTGAAAATGGCGGGCGCTGCTGGCGCCGGTGTGACGGCGGCGGTTGCTTCACCAGCCATTGCCCAGACCAACCCCGAAATCAAGTGGCGCATGACGACGAGCTGGCCGAAGTCGCTCGATACGCTGTATGGCGGTGCCGAACATATCGCCGAGCGCGTCGCGGCCATGACCGACGGCAAGTTCCAGATCCAGGTTTTCGCCGGTGGCGAGATCGTCCCGGGCCTTCAGGTCCTTGATGCCGTTCAGAATGGCACGGTCGAGAGCGGCCACACCGGCCCCTACTACTATTTCGGCAAGGATGACGCCTTCAACTTCGGCTCGTGCATGCCGTTCGGCCTCAATACCCGCCAGCAGGAAGCCTGGTTCAGGCATGGCGGCGGCCTCGAGCTGTACAACAAGTTTGTAAGCAAATACAACGTCTACTATCTCCCGGGCGGCAACACGGGCTGCCAGATGGGTGGCTGGTTCCGCAAGCAGATCAAGACCGTCGATGACCTCAAGGGCTTGAAATTCCGGATGGGCGGTTTCGCCGGCAAGGTCATGCAGCGCGTTGGCGTTATTCCGCAGCAGCTCGCTGGCGGTGACATCTACCCGGCCCTCGAGAAGGGCACGCTTGACGGCACCGAGTGGGTCGGCCCCTATGACGACGAGAAGCTCGGCTTCTACAAGGTCGCCAAGTTCTACCATTACCCGGGTTGGTGGGAGCCGACGGCGAATGTCGGTGCCTTCTTCAACAAGGACAAGTGGGCCGAGCTGCCGAAGCACTATCAGGAAATCCTGAGGACGGCCACGTATGACTCCAACACCTGGGTGCTCAACAAGTACGATGTCTTGAACCCGCCGGCCCTGAAGCGCCTCGTCGCCAATGGCGCAGTGTTGACGCCATTCTCGCCGGAGATCATGGACACCATGTACAAGGCGGCGAACGACCTCTACGCGGAGATCAGTGCGAAGAACCCGGCTTTCAAGGAGATGCTGGAAAGTCAGCGCGCGTTCGCCAAGGATTCCACCCTGTGGTGGCAGGTCGCCGAGTACACCATGGACAGCTACCTGATCCGTTATCGCAACATGCAGAAGGGCTGAGGCGCGGTACGGTCCAGGCCCACGCAACTGCAGGACGAGAAAGCCCGGCGACCTCAGGTCGTCAGGCTTTTTTTGTCCAATCACCTGGATCGTCCGGAGGGCGCCGCGGGGGGCCGGGGGCCCACCGGCAGGTTGAGCGTCACCCAACCTGCCGGCTACAGCGCTACTTCTGAGGTGGTGCGAGCCCCGGTGGCGGACCGGAGGGAATGCCCGCAGGCGGCGCGAGCCCCGGCGGCGGACCGGAGGGAATGCCAGGCAGCCCCGGCACCGGTACGGACGAACCGCCAGCTCCCGGGCTGGACGGAGCCCCGAATATGGACGGAACACCAGGAATACCCGGCATGCCCGGCAGGTTCAGTGCAGGGATTTCTATGTTCACCGGCCCGTTATGGACTGGATGGTCATCCTTGTAGTGCATCACCATGCCCGGGAAGATGATGACGAGCGCAACCATGATGCACTGGATGACCACGAACGGAATGGCGCCCCAGTAGATCTGTCCCGTCGTAACGGGGTCCGTGTTCTTGCCCGTGACCTTGTCGATGAAGGGTTCCCGCGGAGCGACCGAGCGCAGATAGAAGAGCGCGAAGCCGAACGGCGGATGCATGAAACTCGTCTGCATGTTGACGCCCAGAATGACGCCAAACCAGATGAGGTCGATGCCAAGTTTCTCGGCGGCAGGGGCAAGCAGCGGGATGACGATGAAGGCCAGCTCGAAGAAGTCGAGGAAGAAGGCCAGCACGAACACCATGATGTTGACGACGATCAGGAAGCCGGCCTGTCCGCCCGGAAGCGACGTCAGCAGGTGCTCGACCCAGATGTGGCCGTTGACGCCGTAGAAGGTCAGCGAGAAGATGCGCGCGCCAACCAGGATGAAGACGACGAAGG
>JBKDZY010000063.1:0-2316 GCA_047971765.1 Hyphomicrobiaceae bacterium
CGAACGCATCCAGCGCCGCCCGTTGCCGATCCCGACACAGGACACCACGCATTTCACGCGCTCATCGATGGCCGCTGTCCAGACGACGGTGGCACCACCATAGCTCGTGCCATAGATGCCAAGACGGTTCTCATCGACACCTTCCTGGAGTCCCAAAAATGTCATGGCGGATTGCACATCCGCGACCCGGCTCACCGGTGCCAATCGGCTGCGCGTACCCTCGCTCTCGCCCCAGCCCTTGTAGTCGAAGGTCATGACCACATACCCTGCGTCGTTGAGCACGCGGGCGTTGTCAGGCAGGTAGAGATCCTTCACGCCCGTATAGCCGTGGCAGAGGAGGATTCCGGCCCGCTGCTCACCCGGTTTCAAGCCGTCAGGCAGATAGAGATCTCCGGAAAGCTTGTGCCCTTCGGAATAGAAGTGGATGGGTTTGCGTGTGTGCATGGCGACGCCCCGTTCTGGCAGGACGGTTACCTACGAGACATGCAGCCGTCCGGTGCTCGATGATGAAACTCATCAATCATTGCACCGGAACTGCCGTCATGCCAGCCCACGCCTTCAGGCGCAGAAGGCATGTGGCTTCACGACCCGCTCAGTGGATGCAGGAAACTTTGCCAGCTTTTCTGTCGGTCGAACCGGACGTTTGACCAATTCGCCACCGCAATTGGGACAACGCCCTTGCGGCAGGCGCTGCTCTGCACACTCCCGGCAGAATGTGCACTCGAACGAGCAGATCACCGCCTCGTCCGAGTCGGCCGGCAAATCCTTGTCGCAACATTCGCAGTTGGGCTTCAGGATCAACATGAACCATCCTCCGGCTTCAGTTCGATTTCGAGAAACGAGAGTGGCGCTGCCATCCGGGCGCTTCGTCCGGCTGCAAGGTATAGCGGACGATCCGCACCCGCGGACCATCCTCCATCACTCCAACAATAACCCCATCGCCTTGGCACATCAGGCGTCCTCCTTGGCTTCCGGCACCGACGCCTTGATGTCACGCCGCATGGCTGCGGCCACCGCCGCTTCCGCCCAGCCCCCACGCCAGGCCAGCATCCGCGCCGCTTCCATCCTGTCGGCGACAGCCTTGTTCTGGCCGAGCTTCATCGACGCCTCGATCGTTTCCACTTCGACCTCGATGCCCACGATGGCCTTCAGCATCGCCTCGAGCTTGCGTTCGCTCACCTTCGATGTCGTCCATGGCTTCTTCGGCTTGAGTTGCCGCTCGAACGCCAGGCTCAACTGGTCCACGTGATCCCGCAATTGGTCGGACGGCATGATCCGCGCAATCCCGGTGATGTGCGCCGCCTGATAGTTCCAGGTCGGCACCTGGTCCACCGAGGCGTACCAGTCCGGCGAGATGTAGGCGTCCGGCCCCGAAACCGCGATCATCACATGCGGATGCTCGGCCACGACCGTATGCAGCGGATTGGGGCGCGCCACATGGAACTCGATCGTCCGCTGACCGGCCGTTTCCTTGACCAGCAGCGGGACATGCGATGCCATCGGCGCGAGCCCATCATGCGCGATCACGGCACCAAAGCCGCGCTCGATGACATAAGCCCAGGCAGTATCTTCATCGGTCTTGAAGGCGGGATTGACGTACATGGGTCAGGCCTCTCAGGTGAGCTCCGGAGGCGAGGCAAGACTTCAGCACCGCTCCGAGGCTGGCGCGGCGTTGCGAATTGCTGTCTTGGCAGGGAGAGTGAGTCAGACAGCCGCAGTCGCCGCGTGGGTGTGCATCACCCAGCGAAGTTTGCGACATGCTCGTGTAGCGGTCCTGCTCATGACACTATTGGCTAGTGCTTCGTTGACATGCCGTCAAGCATTAAATATCTGCTAAAATTGCAAAAACGGCATGCCAACAACGTCGTCACGATGCCGAAACGGTCCGTGAGCGCAAACAAGCCAGGCCGATCCCGGCTAGACCGGATTTGGCCTAATACCAGCTCGAGGCCAGCCCCTCGAAAAAGGCATGTGACCCGACCCGCAGGTTGCTCACCGCGTAGCCACCCTCCTGGATCACCACCACCGGGTACTTCAGACCGCCAAGCCGCCTACCAATCCGGCCCATCCCCTTGGTCGAAAGCGAGAACGATCCGGTCGGATCCCCCCGCATGATATCGAAGCCCAGCGCCACGATCAGATAGCTGGGGGCAAACTTCCGGATCACCGAGATGGCGTCCTCCAGCACCTCCATGTAGCGGTCGTCATCTACAGGCGGTTCCAGCGGCCAGTTCCGGTTGAACCCTTTGCCCGCGCCTTCGCCCTTCTCGTCCGCATAGCCCGAGAAGTTCGGGTAGGCATGGGTCGGGTTGCCAT
>JBKDZY010000064.1:0-2621 GCA_047971765.1 Hyphomicrobiaceae bacterium
TCTCGTGGACTGGCGCGGCGTGGGCGGTGGTTCTCGGTTGGGCCGTGGGGGCATGAGAATTCCGATTCCGATGGGCGGTGGGCGCGGCGGCTTCAGCCTCACTACACTGTTGATCATCGGCGCCGTCATGCTGTTCTTCGGCATCAATCCGCTCGAAATTCTGCGCGGCGGCGTGGGCGGAGGGGGTGGTGGTGGGATCCAGATCCCGCAATTTCCCCGGATTGATCCAGGCAACGACTCGGCTAACCGCAGTCCATTCGAGATCCCGGGCCGGGGCCGCCAAGTGGATGCCAGTCAGGATGAGATGAAGAGGTTCGTCGGCAGGGTGCTGGCTGATACCGAGGATGTGTGGAACCGCGTTTTCCAGTCGTTTGGCCGCAAATATCAGGAGCCGAAGCTGGTAGTGTTTTCCGGAGCGTTTCCGACCGCCTGTGGGACCGGGCAGGCGGCGATGGGGCCGTTCTATTGCCCGTTGGATCGAAAGATCTACATCGACCTGACCTTCTATGAGGAGCTGAAAAGCCGTTTTCAGGCTCCTGGTGATTTCGCGCAGGCGTATGTGATCGCCCACGAGGTAGGCCATCACGTGCAGACGCTGCTTGGCATCTCGGAGAAGGTGCAGCAGGCGAAGCAGCAGGCTCGTTCCGAGCGGGATGCCAACCAGGTCCAGGTACGGATGGAGCTGCAGGCCGATTGTCTCGCAGGCGTATGGGCGGCGCTCAATCACAAGGTCAAGAATCGTCTCGAGCCAGGTGACGTCGAGGAAGGTCTCAATGCGGCCCAGGCCATCGGCGATGACATGATCCAGCGTCGGCAGACAGGGCGGATCGTTCCCGATGCGTTCACGCACGGGTCGTCCGCACAGCGTGTGCGCTGGTTCCGTCGCGGGTTGGAGACGGCGCAGATTCGCGAGTGCGATACGTTCAACGCCAGCCAGCTTTGAGAATTGACGTGGTGGGTCGGGGAGGCCGACTTCCACTTTTGCTGGGTGGCTCAGAGTATTGAGACTCTTAGTTGTTAGTGCATGCGATCCCTGCATCGCGGTCAATGGCGGGATGGTATATCCAGTCAGTCGAAATCCGCGTTGCGAATCCCGTTGGGGAATGCGGGTTCTGCCGCGTCCGAAGGGGAAAGAGGCATGCTGCATCCGCTGCTGACCATCGTCCTTGCCGCCGGCAAGGGAACGCGCATGAAGTCGACCTTGCCGAAGGTGATGCACCCGATTGCGGGGCTGGCCATGGTAGGCCATGTGTTGCACGCGGCCAGGTCGGCAGGGGCCGGGCTGACGGCAGTGGTCGTCGGACCGGGAATGGAGCAAGTGGCTCGGGAGGCACGCAAGGCTTCCGATGAAGCCGATGTGTTCGTGCAGGAGGAGCAACTCGGCACGGGACATGCGGTTCTTTCGGCTCGGCGCATGCTGGAGCGGCACCAGGGCGACGTGATCGTCCTCTATGGCGATACACCTTTGATTACAGGCAAGACGTTGAAGCGTCTCAGGGCCGCGCTCGACGATGGGGCGGCGGTCGCCGTGCTTGGATTTCGGCCGGATGCTCCAACAGGGTATGGCCGGTTGCTGACCGACGGCGCCGGCAATCTGCTGGCGATCCGCGAGGAGAAGGACGCAAGCGAGGCCGAGCGGGCGATTGGCTTCTGCAACTCGGGAGTGATGGCGTTCAGGACGCCCCAACTCGTCTCGATCCTCGATCGGATCGGCAACGACAACGCAAAGGGTGAATTCTATCTCACCGATGCCGTCGAGATCCTCTGCGGCGACGGGATGAAGGCAGCCGCGGTCGAATGTCCCGAGCGGGAGGTGATGGGTGTCAACTCGCGAGACCAGCTCGCGGCGGCGGAGGCCGGTTGGCAGGCGGAGCGTCGGCTCGAAGTGATGCAGGCGGGGGCGACGCTCGTCGCTCCTGAAACCGTTTGGTTCAGTTACGACACGCGCATCGGTCAGGATGTGACGATCGAGCCGAATGTCTTCTTTGGTCCGGGCGTGACGGTTGAGGACCGGGTCCTTATCAAGGCCAATACGCACATTCAGGGGTTCGACCAGAAGAGCCGGGAGGGCGTAGTGATCCGGGCCGGTGCCGAAATCGGTCCATTTGCCCGTATCAGACCGGGCGCTGATATTGGGCCCGAGGTCCACATCGGGAACTTCGTCGAGGTCAAGGCCGCCAAGCTGGAAGCTGGCGCCAAGGCGAACCATCTGGCCTACATCGGGGACGGACGCGTCGGTCCCGGAGCAAATATCGGCGCGGGCACGATATTCTGTAACTACGATGGCTATTTCAAGCACAAGACGACCATCGGTGCTGGCGCCTTCATCGGGTCGAACTCGTCGCTCGTCGCCCCAGTGACAGTCGGGGATGGGGCGTATGTCGCGTCCGGTAGTGTGGTGACCAAAGACGTTTCGCCGGATGCGCTCGCCATCACGCGGCCCGCCCAATCCGAGCGGGAGGGATGGGCTGCGAAGTTCCGGATGATGATGCAACGCCGGAAATCGGGTAAGTAGCAGAGTAGCTGGCGTGCGTGCGCGGTGGCTGTAAGGCGCTGCAATGCAACGTGTGTTGATCGACTCGTCGCTCTCGACGATAGCAGCCGGGCCTGGTTAACACATG
>JBKDZY010000065.1:0-11551 GCA_047971765.1 Hyphomicrobiaceae bacterium
GAAGGGCTATGAACTGACCATGACCGAGGGCACCAGGACGCGCGAAATGGGATATCTGGCATTCGAGAAGCTCGACCAGTACCGCGCGGCCGTCGTTGGCGACACTGAGGAATGCATTTCCGTGCTGAAGGAGATGAAGGCCCGGTTCGGTCTCACCGAATTCTGCCTCTGGTATAATATCGGCGGCATAGCTCCCGAGCATGTCGAACGCTCCATGCGTCTGACTGCTGAAAAAGTATTCACGCACGTCTGAACCCGCCACCAACGGGTCGGTCGTGAGCGAGGTTGGCGTCATCGGAAAGCCGGCGAGGTCCCATCGTCGGCGGTGCCTGGGCGTATCGTTGCTTGACCGGCCGATGAACAACGGATTACCAACCGAGCTTCCACTGCAGAGGGCGCCCAGGATCCATGACTGCCGCTAATCGTATCGAAACCCGCTTTGCGGAACTCAAGGCGCAGGGCCGCGCCGGGCTTGTGACGTTCGTGACAGCGGGCGATCCGGACCTGGAGACCTCCAAGGCCATCCTTGCAGGCCTGCCCGCCGCCGGCGCCGATGTCATCGAGCTTGGCATGCCGTTTTCCGACCCGATGGCGGATGGGCCGGCCATCCAGGCGTCATCCCAGCGCGCGCTTGCCAGCGGCATGACCCTGGCAAAGACCCTCGCCATGGTGAAGGAGTTCCGGACCCGGGAGGAGAAGACGCCGGTCGTTCTGATGGGTTACTACAACCCGATTTTTGTATATCCGGTTGAACGGTTCCTGGATGAGGCCAAGGAAGCCGGCGTTGATGGCCTGATCGTGGTCGATGTACCCCCGGAAGCCGACGAGGAGCTGTGCCTGCCCGCCCGCGAGCGGGGCATTTCCTTCATCCGCCTGACCACTCCGACAACGCATGACGGCCGCCTGGGCACGGTGCTCCATAATGCGTCGGGTTTCGTCTATTATGTCTCGATCACGGGGATCACCGGATCGGCGGCGCCGGTGGTAAGCGACGTTCAGTCGCACGTGCAACGTATAAAACGGCAGACGGAATTGCCCGTAGCCGTAGGATTCGGCGTTCGCACGCCCGAGCAAGTCCGCGAAATGGCTGGAATTGCAGACGGTGTGGTGGTTGGATCCGCTTTGGTGACAGCCGTTAACGAGAAGCTTGATAAGACCGGCAAAGCCACTGCTGGGTGTGTGCCCGCTGTGTTAGACTTGGTGAAAAGCCTATCCGGGGCCTTGCGGTAGCCGCAATGGCGCGGCATACCGCGCGAGTGCCCGTCAATAGGGTTTGGTATCGCAATCATTAGCCCCATCGAGCGCGTGAGGGACGGGCGCATGGGTGCTGGTTCGAGGAGCCACACGAGTTGAACTGGATCAACAATGTCGTCCCACCCAAAATTCGCAGCCTGCTGACGACGCGGCGTGAGCCGCCCGATGATTTCTGGCGCAAGTGCGCCGGCTGCGGACAGATGACCGACCGCAAGGCGTTGGAACAGAACCAGTTTGTCTTTCCGTGCTGCGGCCATCACGACCGGGTGGAGGCCAGTGTCCGTCTCAAGTTGCTGTTCGACAAGGGCGAATACACCGTCGTTGCCGTGCCGGAGGTGCCGGTCGATCCGCTGAAATTCCGTGACGGCAAGCGCTATACCGAGCGCCTGAAGGACGCCAGGACCAAGACCGAGCAGGGCGATGCGGTCCTGGTTGGTGAAGGCAACCTCGACGGTCGTCCGATCGTCGCTGCGGCCCAGGACTTCCGTTTCATGGGCGGCTCGCTGGGCATGGCGGCAGGCGAGGCCGTGATCACGGCCATGGAGCTGGCGGTGGACAAGCGATGCCCGTTCATCCTGTTCGCGGCCTCCGGTGGTGCGCGGATGCAGGAGGGCATCCTGTCGCTGATGCAGATGCCCCGGGCGACCATCGCCGTGCGCAAGCTCAGGGCCGGACGCCTTCCCTATATCGTCGTGCTGACCGATCCCACCACGGGCGGCGTCACCGCATCCTACGCCATGCTTGGCGATGTCCACATTGCCGAGCCAGGTGCCCTTATCTGTTTCGCGGGACCACGGGTGATCGAGCAGACCATTCGCGAACAGCTTCCCGAAGGCTTCCAGCGGGCCGAATACCTGCTGGAGCACGGCATGATCGACATGGTGGTCCATCGACATGACCTGCGCGATACGCTGTCCCGGCTGGTGGCCATCCTGGGTGCATCGGTGCTGGCGGAAACCAAACGCCAGCCCCATGGCGGCGCCCGCCGCCGGCTCAACGGCAATGGCCGCTATAACGGCAGCGACCTCGACGCCAACGAGATGGAAGAACTGGCCCGCGCCAGCAACAGTTTGATCGAGCCCGAGCCCGTCGCCGACGATGAGCGGTTCGAGGCGCGGCTCGCCGATAGCCGTAGACCACCCGTCAAGGAGACGGCCAAGGCCAAACCCAAGGCGGCCGGGGCAGAGCCGGAGGCCGGCTGACAGGTTGGCCCGGACGCGAAGCCCACTTTCGCATCATGGAACGGGACCATTCCCGCTTCAAGTCCGGCCCAGGTATTGAAAACATCTCATCCGGCATGGGCCGAACTCGCATCCGATGGCGCGCATAGACGACATATTGGCAAGGCTCAAGGGCCTGCATCCGCTGTCGATGGATCTCTCCCTTGGCCGGATCGAGTCGCTGCTTGCCAGGCTCGACCATCCGGAACGGAAGTTGCCGCCCGTCATTCACATTGCCGGAACCAACGGAAAGGGTTCCGTGACCGCCTATCTTCGCGCCATGCAGGAGGCCGCGGGCCGGCGGGTGCATGTCTATACCTCGCCGCACCTGGTGCGGTTCAACGAACGGATCGTCATTGCGGGTTCCGCTCCGGGCAGGCCGTCGGCGCCGATTGATGAGGACATGCTGGGCGATTTGCTTGAGCGGGTCGAAGCCGTCAACGATGGTGCACCCATCACGTTTTTCGAGATCACCACCGCAGCCGCGTTGCTGGCGTTTGCTGAATGTCCCGCCGATGTCGTGCTGCTGGAAGTCGGCCTCGGCGGACGCCTGGACACGACCAACGTTGTCCCGCGGCCGGCCGTGACGGTCATCACTCCCATCTCGCTCGATCACGTCGAGCGGCTCGGCGGAACGCTGGAAGCGATCGCCACGGAGAAGGCCGGAATTCTCAAGCGCGGGGTGCCCGCGGTCATTGGACGGCAGCTGGACGCCGTCAGTGATGTGCTCGATCGCATCGCGTCGCGTACTGGCGCCCGACTGGTGCGTGCGGGTGCCGAATACGATTGCTATAGCCAGGGCGGACGCCTGTTGTTCCAGAGCGAAAACGGCCTGTTGGACCTTCCGCTGCCCGGCCTCATCGGTCGTCATCAGGTTGGCAATGCGGGCAGCGCCATTGCAGCGGCGCTGGCGTCACCGGATGTGAGTGTCAACGAAGACGCGCTGGCGACAGGTCTGACAAGGGTGACGTGGCCCGCCCGCCTGCAACGTCTTACGCAGGGCCCGCTCGTTGATCTTGCCGGGCCCAACGCCGAGGTCTGGCTGGACGGCGGCCACAATGCGGCGGCGGCCACCGTCCTCGCGGAGGCTCTCGCCGATCTCGAAGAGCGTGCGCCCGCGCCGGTGTCCCTCGTGGTGGCGATGATGGGGCAGAAGGATGCGCCGGCATATTTCGGCGCCTTCCGTGGGCTTGTGGAACGTGTCGTGAGCGTTCCCATCCCAGGCGCACACGAGGCACCATTCTCGCCAGACAAGTTATCCGAGATCGCGCGCGACCAGGGTCTTGAGGCCGAGCCTGCGTCCGACTTGCGCGCTGCCATCGTCAAGGCGAAGGGCGCACAGCCCGGCCCACGCCGCATCCTGATCTGTGGTTCGCTCTATCTGGCGGGACATGTCCTGGCGCTGCAGGAAGGCGTCAAGGTTCAGACCAACTGATTTAGCGTTTCCGACCGAAACGGAAACGCTCAGCCCGCGGCTGCGGACCGGGCCTCATGTCCCGCCGCGTGGTCACCGGGGGCTCCCTCCACCCGCGTGCCATTGCATGCCGTGTCAGCTTCAGCCTAAGCTTCTCCAACATTCCGATTGAACGTCTTGGCTCGGACTGGCCGGGAGGGTGCAAATGGCTGATGGAATTTCGCCCGCGGGGGACATTGCGACCCTCGACCTTGCAACGCTGGATGTCGGCAATCCGGCCTATTACGAAAATGATACGTGGCAACCGATATTTGCCCGCCTCCGGCGCGAGGATCCGGTGCACTATTGCGCCGACAGCCCCTATGGACCTTATTGGTCGGTCACCAGATACGACGACATCATGGACGTCGAGATGGACTACACCACCTATTCCAGCCAGAAGGGCGGCATCCAGCTCATCGACCAGCCCGAGGACTTGAAACGGGGCAGTTTCATTCGAATGGACCCGCCCCGTCATACCGCCCAGCGCAAGACGGTGGCTCCGGTGGCTGCCCCGGTCAATCTCAACTATTACGAGGGCCTGATCCGCCAACGCACGGCAGCGAAGATCGACAGCCTGCCGCGCAACGAGGTTTTCAACTGGGTCGAAATGGTTTCAGTCGACCTGACCGCGATGATGTTGGCGACGCTGTTTGATTTTCCCCATGAAGACCGCCTCAAGCTCACCTACTGGTCGGATGTTGCGGTGTGCAACATCAACGCCCCGGATGCCCTGGTGAAGTCCGAACAGGAGCGGTTCGACGTCCTCCAGACCATGGGCAACATGTTTGCCACCATGTTCGAGGAGCGCAAACGACAGGAACCCAGGCTCGACCTGATCTCGATGATGGCGCACAGCCCGGCGACGCGGGACATGCCGACGCGCGAATTCATCGGCAATCTTTCCCTGTTGATCGTCGGTGGCAACGACACGACCCGTAATACCATGTCGGGTGGCGTGCTGTTCCTGCACGAGAATCCGGGCGAATTGGCCAAGGTCAAGAGCAACCGGGATTTGATCCCAACCCTCGTTGCGGAAACGATCCGCTACCAGACCCCAGTGCTCCATATGCGCCGGACGGCGACACGGGATGCGGAACTGGCGGGCCGCAAGATCAAGGCCGGTGACAAGGTGGTCATGTGGTACATATCGGGCAACCGGGACGAGACGGTCATTCCCGATGCCGGCAAGTTCATCGTCGATCGCAAAAAGCCCCGGCAGCACCTGTCCTATGGGGCTGGCATTCATCGCTGTGTGGGCGATCGTCTGGCCGATCTGCAACTCAGGGTGCTCTGGGAAGAGATCCTTGAGCGCAAACTCGACATCAAGGTCATGGGACCGCCCGTGCGCGCCTATTCGAACTTCTTGCGCGGTATTCGCGAACTGCCCGTCAGGATAAACGCCTGAGCCCGGCAGACATGACCTGTTGCGTCGTGGAACAAGCCGTATATGAAAACGAGAAACCCGGCAGCCTGGAGTGCGCCCGAATGAGTGACGTTGTCGATAATCCGGCCGAGGGCCGCTTCGAAATGAAGGTGGAGGGCGCAACGGCGTTTGTCACCTACCGGCGCGAAGACGGCGTCATCACGCTCAACCATGCCGAGGTGCCCCGGGCCCTCGAAGGCAGAGGCATCGGCGGCCGGCTGGTGAGGGGGACGCTCGATCTCGTCCGGTCCGAAGGGCTCAAGGTGGTGCCGCGCTGCTCCTTCGTTGCAGCCTTCATCGACCGCAATCCGTCCTACCAGGATATGCTGAAGTAGGGCGACCGTCGGCGTTTGCGCCCCCTTCTTCCAACGCAGGTGGGTGCACAGCGGCCAGACAAACGATCACCGATGAGCACCAGCTCAGTGGAGGAAGTCCGGGGCTCCGAGACGCCGAAAGTAGAGCCCGGCGGCACTGTCAGGGTGTGCCGTGAAGTGGTCGCCGGGCAGTGGCGAACGTCCCCAGATCAACCACGCATCGTCGATCAGCCCGATGTCCTCGATGATCGTGAGCACATCGGGATTTTCCTCTGCATAGCGCCGCAGGGTAACCCCCGCATGATAGGCGCCCGCAAGAAGACCCTGACCCACGGCAACGCATGACGACTCCAGGATGAGTTTTGACCATTTGGTCGTATCGACAAAGTTGCAGGTGTGTTGCAACAGGCCGAGTTGGGTCGGGTTCGCGACGTCGTTCCGCGAGAGGAGGGCCATCGGCTGGCTCGTCGATATGAAGCTGTCGATCAGATGGATGCGTCCCCGCAGACGGTAGGCCGCAATCCCGACCGACGGCAGGGTCGCCAACTGGAGGACCGCATGAACCTCGTCCGTCTCCAACGCCACGAAGGCCTGCTCGAAATCCTCGAACAGTCTCAGTTCGGCACCCTCGAGTGAATGCAAGGCCAGATAGCGGCGGGCGACCCAGGTATGGTTTGAACTCTCGGGAGCCAATGTCGCTAGGATCATGCCCTGCCCCCCTGGCCACTGGTAATCACATCCACAACTCCAACTTCACAGGCTGCCGTTACCCTTCGGCAATGTGCGGCAGAACCTTGTCGGTGAGCAGCCGGAATGATCCCTCGCTCATTGGAGCGACCATCAGGTAGTCCATGCCGATCTCACCGGCGAAAGATTTGATCTGGTCGGTCACGCTTGCTGGCGTGCCGTGGAACATGACGTCATCGAGATAGTATTGGACCGGGTCCTTGCCGCCAAACGTGCGGTCTTCCTGGCGGACGTTATTCTTGTGCTCGGGTCCCACGTAGGACGCGATGGTCCATTGCGCAACCCGACGCGCAATATCACGGGCTTTTTCCGGGTCCTCATCGACTGCGACGAGCCGCGCCATGGGCGTTGTCCGTCCCGCGCCGCTGAAGCCGGCTTCCTTGAGCCTGGTCATATAGTGGCGGCGTTTCTTGATGAGGTCCGCCCGCGACGAGTGGGGGTCCATCAGGATCGAATGGCCTTGCGAGGCAGCCCACTCCAGTGCCGGTAGCGACGATGCCGCCATCCATGTGGGCAAAGGCGCCTGCAAAGGCTTGGGCAGGACTTCAACATTTTCGAAATCATGGAAGCGGCCGTGATGGGTCAATCGCTCGTTGGTCCATGCCTTGAGAACGATCTCCACCGCCTCGTGGAACCGGGGTCCGCTTTCCTCGCCGGGAATGCCGAAGGCCGCAAACTCGCTGCGCTCGAACCCCCGCCCGGCACCCCAATTGACCCGCCCGCCCGACAGGACATCGAGCAGCGCGACTTCTTCAGCCAGGCGCAGGGGATTGTAGAAGGGGGCCAGCGAGACAGCCATGCCGATCCGCAGACGCTTGGTTTGCGCGGCGGCCCACGTCCCCATCATGTGGACGGATGGGCAGACCGAGAAACTCGAAAAATGGTGTTCTGCCAGCCAGACGCAGTCGTAGTTGTTCTGGTCCATGATGGTGAAACGTTCGAGAGCCCGCGAATAGACCGAGTTGAGCGGCACAGTCCGGTCCCGCCAACCGAAAAACTGGAGTATCCCGACCTTCATTTGTGCTCCTCCCATATGCTTGCGATGGTGTCATGAGGGCGAGGCGTTATGCAACAAACAAATTAAAGTTGTGCAGCCCAAATCCCTTGTGCAAATCCGCTTCCGAACCGACGTTGCAGCGGAGCGCCTATGCTGGATCGCTGCCTCCTGACCGCAATCCTAATCCCATTGGAATGAATGGCCTACGGTAGTCATGCAGGACCGCCAATTGCATTGCTGCTAGGCAATCGGTGTGACACGTTTGCGCAGATCCGCCCGCGCGCGGCAGCCCGGGACATGAGCGGGAGCCCTCGATGTCGGAAATTCAGGGACTTGCGCCAATGTATGCCGAACTGATTCAGCTGCTGCAGGACCTGAAACCCGCGAACATGCTCCTGGTGCAGGCCTGTATCGTCATCCTGATCCCTTACATTCTGTGGCGCCCGCTGCACCTGGGTCGCTGGTTTCCCCTTGGCGTTATCCAGATCTTCTGCGGTGTGCTCCTGGGACCGGCCATCTTCGGCGCCTTGGTGCCTGACCTCTTCATGGCCTTGTTTGGCGTCGTCGAAAAGGGCGGCCACACCATCAACCGGTCGGACGGGATTGCGGCGCTTGCAACCATAGCGGTCTGCCTGTTCGGCTTCCTGGCGGGGGCCGATGCTGACAAGGAGGTGGTACGCAAGGCGGGGCGGACCGTGTTCCTGATCGGCGTCCCCGGGATGCTCATTGGATGGGGCATTGGCATCGCCGCCGGGGTGGGCGTCTATTACGTGATACCCGAAGCCCACGACTTCAAGCCGCCCCTCTATTCGTTCGCGATGGCCTATGGCCTTGTCATTGCGGTTTCTGCCCTTCCCATCCTGGCCTTGATCCTGCGCGAGCTTGAGTTCACCCAGAAGCGCATCGGCGCGGTTGCCCTCGCCAGTGCCGGTCTGGCAGACACCCTGATGTGGCTGGGGCTGGCACTGGTGACAGCCCTCGCCGGCATCGGGGGAACGGTGGCGATGGCGCTGTTGAAGGCGGCTCTCGGCGGCGCGCTGTCGATAGGCTTCGCGCTTTTCGTGGCGTCACCCATTCTCAATCGCATGCTGAAGGCGGAGGCGCCTGAAAGCGCGGTGATGACACTGGCGGCCCTGTCCATTTTCGTGGCTTCGGCGATCACCTCGATCACGGAGCTGCATCCCGTGCTCGGCGCATTCGTGGCGGGGGTTTTTCTGCCCGACAAGGTCCGCGAGCTGGCAGCCCACAGCCTCGACCGGCCGACGAGCCTGGTGCTGATGCCGTTCTTCTTCCTCATCACTGGCCTGCGGACCGATTTCGCTTTCAACGATCCGACTGTCTGGCTGCTGTTCGGCATTTCAACGGTACTCTGTGTCTTCGGAAAGGTCCTGGGACATGGGCTGGCGGCCCGTCCCGCAGGCGAAAGCTGGCCATTCGCCATCGGCATCGGAACGCTGCTGCAGACCAAGGGCCTGATGGGAATCATCGTGATCACGGTCTTCCGGGACAAGGAGATCGTCTCGCCCTTGATGTTCGCAACTGCCGTCCTGATGTGCATGGTCTCGACCGGCCTGCCCACGGTCGCAATGCGCGGTCTCGGTTCTGTTCCGGTCACGTCGCCATCGGCAGTGATCGGTCGCCACAGCGAGGATGACATCCGCATCAACGACATCCGCGTTTCGCGCCGCCATGCAAGACTGAACGAGACTGCGGGCGGCAGGTTTGAACTCCATAACCTGACCGCCGACCGCGCCAACGCCAATCCCATGATCGTCAACGGTGAGCTGAAGGAACATGTGGTCTTGGCAGATGGCGATGTGGTAGGGCTCGGCGGTGCCCCGGCATTCACCTTCCGCTACCCGGGCGGATGAGGTCTCGGCGTCGGCGGAGCAGGTATGTTGGTAAGGGTGTGACGATGCGCAACATCAAGGTCGCGGCGGCGCAAATGGGGGCTATCCAGAAGGATGACAGCCGCGAAATGGTCGTCAACCGGATGCTGGCTTTGATGGATCAGGCCGGGAAGGCCAAGGCAGACCTGATCGTCTTTCCCGAACTCGCCCTCACGACATTCTTCCCGCGCTGGTATCACGAGGACCGCGCCGAGGCCGATCACTGGTTCGAGCGTGCCATGCCTGGCATCGCAACCCAGCCACTGTTCGATCGCGCGCGTGCCCTGGGACTTGCGATGACCTTCGGTTATGCGGAGTTGACCCCGGAGGGACGCCACTTCAACACGTCGATCCTGGTCGACAAGACGGGCGCCATCGTCGGCAAATACCGCAAGGTTCATCTGCCGGGACACGCCGACTTCGATCCAGAGCGGGCGCACCAGCATCTCGAAAAGCGTTATTTCGAGCCGGGAGACCTGGGTTTCCCCGTTTTTCAGACCCTTGATGGCATATTTGGAATGTGCATTTGCAATGACCGGCGCTGGCCCGAGACTTATCGGGTGATGGGGTTGCAGGGCGTAGAGATGATCACGCTCGGGTTCAATACGCCATCCACCAACGGGCAAAGCGCGGATGAGGGCACGGAAAAGCGCACCTTCCATCACAAGTTATCGGTGCAGACCGGTGCCTATCAGAATTCGACCTGGGTTGTGGCGGTCGCCAAGGCGGGCGTCGAGGATGGCTTCGGCCTGTTCGGGTGCAGCGTTATCGTTGATCCGGATGGCATCATCGTTGCCGAGAGCCGCACGGAAGGTGACGAACTCCTTTTGCATGACTGCGATCTTGACCGGACTCGCTTCGGCAAGGAGACGATCTTTGCCTTCGAACGTCATCGGCGGCCGGAGCACTACCGCCGGATCGTCGATCAGGTCGGCGTTGAATTGCCCGACTGAGTACAGTCGCCCGGTCGTCTAATCCTTGCGCACGCCACCGGGCTCGAACCCAACCTCTGACATGACGAATCCGGCAAACTCGAAACCTGGTGCAACCGTGCAGCCAGCCAATGTCCACGAGCCCATGGAGCGCGCCTGCTGCCAGTGTCCGGCTGGCACGACAAGCTGTGGGCGCCCGCCCGACGCGAGGTCGGCACTCAGTATCATGCGGGTCGGCGGGCTCGAGTCATCGGGCGCAACGGAGAGCTCCAGGGGCGCCCCGGCATACCAGTGCCAAATCTCCGCCGCATCGACCTTGTGCCACCGGGAGATCTCTCCCGCGGCCAGCAGGAAATAGATCGCTGTCGAGACCGACCGTCCATCCGGTGTGCACCTGGGATCCCGGAACGTCTCCCGGTAATAGCCACCCTCGGGGTGCGGTGCGAGGGCCAGCGCCTTGATAAGGTGATCTGCAGACATGTTTGGGGCGAGCCTCATTGCGGCACGCGAATAATGGCCTTCAGGCCACCCATCGAACTTTCGCCGAGCGTGACATTACCGCCGTGGCCGCGCGCGATGTCACGGGCAATGGCAAGGCCGAGCCCGGAGTTGCCTTCGTCCTGGTTGCGCGCATGATCGAGCCGGTAGAAGGGCCGGAAGACGTTCTCCCTCTCGGCCGCCGGAATGCCGGGGCCGTCGTCCTCGATCTCGATCCGAAGCCAATCCCGCTCGGTTGCGACCCGGATCTGGATGTTGTCGCCGAACCGCGCGGCATTGGAGACGAGGTTGGTAATCGCCCGTTTCATGGCATTGCGCTTCAGCGGCACGACCATGGTCCGCCGGCGGCGGTTGATCTTCAGGGTCATGCTGACCCCCAGATGCTGCGTCTCGGAAATGATCTCCTCGATCAATGGTGTCACCTCTGTGGGTGTCGCGAGCTCTCCGCCGTCACCCTTCGCAAAGGCCAGGTATTCCTCCAGCATGTGCTGCATTTCGCGAAGGTCGCCCTTCATGGCCTGCACTTCCTCGCCGTCGCCCAGGAAGGCAAGCTGCAGCCGCAGTCGCGTCAGCACGGTTCTGAGGTCATGGGAGACCCCCGCCAGCATCGTCGTGCGTTGGTCGACGTGCTGGGTGATCCGTTCTCGCATGTCCATGAAAGCCTCGCTGGCCTGCCGCACCTCCCGTGCGCCGCGAGGTCGGAAATCGTCCGGCACGGGCCGTCCCTTGCCGAAGGCGTCGGCGGCCTCGGCCAGCCGCAGGATCGGCCTGATCTGGTTCCGCAGGAACATGATGGCGACCGTCAGCAGGTCGACCGACGT
>JBKDZY010000066.1:0-8938 GCA_047971765.1 Hyphomicrobiaceae bacterium
CGAGCTGCTGGGCGGCCGTGTAGGTCAGGCTGATGACCGCGCCCTTCGAGGCCGCGTAGGCCGCATTGGACGTTCCAGGATAGCCCTTGCCCGCGATCGAGGCGATATTGATGATCCGCCCTTCGCGCCGCGGGATCATGACGCGCGCAACCGACTGCAGGCAGAAGAACACGCCCTTGGCGTTGACCCGGTGGATGCGGTCCCAGTCGGCCTCGGTCAGCTCCATGATGTCCGCGCGCCGCGTCACACCCGCATTGTTCACCAGAATGTCGATCTGCCCGAATGTGGCGATCGACTGGTCGACCATGCGCTGGATCTGGGCGACATCGCCGACATCCACCGTCATGCTCTCCACTTTCCGTTGATGTTTCCGGATGAGGTCCGCGGTCTCCCTGGCCCCATCGGCGTTGATATCGACCGCGATCACCGTTGCGCCTGCGTCCGCGAGCGCCAGGGCTGTCGCGCGGCCGATCCCCTGGCCCGCTCCCGTCACCAGTGCAATCTTGTCCTTGAGTGTCATGTTGGCACCTGCCCTCGCCGAAGGATCCTGGATGAACTTCGGGGAATGATGGGGCGGTGGAGCATGTTCGCGCAAGTGCACGTGCCCGCTGGGACGCAAATCGGCGCCTTGCTCACGCACAGTGGCGGGCCGGAATACTCGTCAATGCGGCCTATTCCGCGGGCGCGGCAGGATGCTCGTCGGTGCCTTCGGAATGATCTCCGGTGGTCTTCTTGCCCTTGACAAGGCTCTGCAACTTGTCCACGTAGATATAGACCACCGGCGTCAGGAACAGGGTGATGAGCGGGGAGACCACGAGGCCGCCGACGACGGTGATGCCCTGCGGACTGCGCGCTTCCGCGCCAGCGCCATGGCCAAGCGCGATCGGCAGCGCACCGGCAAGCGCCGCGAAGGTCGTCATCATGATCGGGCGGAAGCGCAGCTTGCACGCTTCGTAGATCGCCTCTTCCGGAGATTTTCCGTCCGTCCTCTGCGCCTCGAGTGCGAAGTCGATCATCATGATCGCGTTCTTCTTCACGATGCCAACCAGCATGATGACGCCGACGAAGGCATAGAGCGTCAGCGGCAGGCCGGCGATCATCAGCGCAACCAGGGCGCCAAGTCCGGCAGCCGGCAGCCCGGACAGGATTGTGAGCGGGTGGATATAGCTCTCGTAGAGAATGCCCAGCACGATGTAGACCACCAGAATCGCCATCGTCAGCAGCAGGCCCATGTTGGCCATCGAGTCCTCGAAGGCCGCCGCCGTTCCCCCGAACGACGTCGAGATGGTGGGCGGCAGGCCCACCTTGCGTTCGAGTGCGCGAACCTCGTCGATGGCCGTGCCGAGCGAAACATCCGGTGCGAGGCTGAACGAAATGGTCACCGCAGGAAGCTGCCCCTGGTGATTGATCTGCAGGGGCGAGACTTCCCGGCGCTCGGTCGCAATCGTGTTGAGCGGAACCAGTTTGCCGGTGGTGGAGCGCACATAGATGTCTTTCAGGCTGGCGGCGCTCATCTTCAGTTCGGGCAGCACTTCGAGAATGACGGCGTACTGGCTCGATGATGTGTAGATGGTCGAGACCTTGCGCGAGCCGAAAGCCGCAGACAGCACCTGTTCGACCTGGCGCGCATCCACGTTCAGCGCTGCCGCACGGTCCCGGTTGATGTCGATCAGGATGGAGGGGCTGCCGATCTTCAGGTCGCTCGAGACATCCTGGAAGCCCGGCAGGCGGCGCATCTCCTGCGTCATGACGCCGACCCAGCGGTAGAGGCTGTCGAGGTCCAGATCCTGCATGGTGTACTGGTAGTCGGCATTCGAGAGCCGGCCACCCACCCGGATCGCCGGTGGGTTGAGCACGAACGCCCGGACGCCTGGCACCGTGTTCAACGTGCGCCGCAGGTTCTGCACGATTTTGTCGATGGAGGGCTCCGGCCTCTGGTCGCGCGGCTTCAGCGTGAGCAGCAGGAAGCCCTGGTTGCTGTTGGAGGACGAGCCTCCCGCTCCCACGCGCGACATCACGTCGGAAATGTTGGGGTTGGCCGCTGTCAGCTTGGCGATGGTGGCGGAGTAGCCCATCATCGCGTCGTAGGAGGCGTCAATGGCGGCTTCGGTCCGCACCAGCAGGCGGCCGGTATCCTCCGCCGGAAGGAAATCCTTCTGGATCCGCTCGTAGAGATGCACCGTCGCCCAGATCGAGACGAAAAAGGACAGGAGCACGATGAACCGGTGCCGGAGGCACCAGCGAAGCCCGGCGTCGTACACCCACAACATGCCGGTGAAGACCGCCTCGCTGGCACGGAAGAAAACGCCGTCGCCATGGTGGCCGGAAAGCATCCGCGAGCACAGCATCGGCGTCAGGGTCAGTGACACGAGACCGGAGACCAGGATGGCCGCGGTGATGGTGACCGCGAACTCGTGCAACAGCCGGCCGAGCATGCCACCCATGAAGATGACCGGAATGAACACCGCCACCAGCGAGATCGTCATGGAGATGATGGTGAAGCCGATCTCGCGGCTGCCCTTCACCGCCGCCTCCAGCCCCGACAGGCCTTTTTCGCGGTGCCGCACGATGTTCTCGAGCATCACGATGGCGTCGTCCACCACGAACCCGACCGCAAGCGTCAGGGCCAGCAGTGAGAGGTTGTTCAGGCTGAAGCCCAGCACATACATCGCCGCAAATGTGCCGATCACGGAGATCGGCAGCGCCACCGAGGCGATGAAGGTGGCCGTCAGGCTGCGCAGGAACAGGAAGATGACGAGCACCACCAGCGCCGCTGCCAGGACCAGCGTGAATTCAACCTCGTCGATCGACGCGCGAATGGTCTTGGAACGGTCGTACATCACATGCAGCGTGATCGAGGCGGGGATCTGCAGCCGCAACTGCGGCAGGATCTTCTCGATCTCGTTGACGATCTTCACCGTGTTCGAGCCGGGCTGGCGGTAGACGGCCATCAACATGCCCTGCTCGTTGCCGAACCATGTCGAGACCTTGTTTTCCTCGACGGAATCGATCGCCCGCCCCACATCCTTCAGGCGGACCGGTGCGCCGTTCCGGTAGGCAACGACGAGATTGTTGTAGGCCGCCGCAGAACTGAGCGAGCCCGACGTCTTGATCGAGATGTCCTTGTCGGGCCCGGAGAAGGACCCAGTGGGCAGGTTGGTATTTCCCCCTTTTATGGCCCGGTCGATGTCTTCGAACGAGATGCCCTTGGTGATCAGCTTGCGCGGGTCGATCTGGACGCGCACCGCATAGCGCTGCTCGCCCCAGAACTGCACCTGCGCGACGCCATCGAGCGTGGAAACCCGCTGCTGGATGACTGTCTCGGCATAATCACTGAGTGTCGAGATCGGCAGTGTGCTTGATGACAGACGAAGATAGTAGATCGCGAAATCGGTGGGATTGTATTTCCGGAACGATGGCGCGTCGGTCATCTCCGGCGGCAGGCTGCGCTGGGCCGCCGAAAGTGCGGTCTGCACGTCGAGTGCGGCGGCGTCGATATTTCGGCCGAGCTCGAACTCGACCGTGATCCGCGTCGCTCCCGTCGAACTGACCGACGTCATGGACTTTATGCCCGCGATCCGGGAGAGCTGGTTCTCGATCGGGGTTGCCACCGCCGACGCCATCGTCTCCGGGTTGGCGCCCGGCAGGCTCGCGCTGACCTGGATGGTCGGGAAATCGACAGCCGGAAGCTCGGAAACCGGCAGGGAGCGGTAGGCGATGATGCCGAACAGCACGATGGCCGCCATCACGAGCGTCGTCATCACCGGCCGGTTGATGCAGGTTTCGGCGGGGTTCATGGCGGCTAGCCCCTGGCGTTGGCGCTCTTGTCGCCCTTGCTGGTCTTGTTGCTGTCGCCGACAGGCGCCACCCTGGCGCCCGGATAGAGTCTGAGCTGGCCTTCCGTCACGACGGTTTCACCGCCTTTCAGGCCATGGCTGATGACGGTCAGGTCCGCTGTCTCGGGGCCAACCGCGACCTGCCTGAGCTCGACGGTCTTGTCGGGCTTCACGATCCACACGTAGCTGCCCTTCTGGTTGATCTGGATGGCCTTCGACTCCACCGTCACCGCGTTGGGAACGGTTGTCATCAGGACGCTGGCCTTGACGAACTGGCCCGGAACGAGGTGCTCTTCCTCGTTCTGGAACTCCGCCTTCAGCAGGATCGTGCCGGTGGAGATATCGACACTGTTGTTGATGAAGATGAGCTTGCCCGTTTCCGTGGTGGTCTCGTCGCCCAGCACCTTGACACTCACTTCGACAGGCGTCCTTGACGCGAGACGGTCGCGCAACTCCTGGATGTACTGTTCCGGCAACGCAAAAGCCACGTCGATGGGGGTCACCTGCGTCAGCATCATGATGGCCTGGGTGTCGTTGGCCTTCACCATGTTGCCGGGAGACAGGAGAATGGAGCCCACCCGACCGTCGATTGGCGCCCTGATCTCGGAATAGCTCTTGTTGAGGCGCGCCAGATCGACCGCGGCGTCGGATGCCTGGATCTGCGCGCGGAGCGTCACCACGGACGTGTCCACCTCCTCGAGCTTTGTCTTTGGCGAGACGCCCTTCTTGGAAAGTTCCCTGTAGCGGATCTGGTCCGTGAGGGCCTTTTCGAGGTTGGCCTTGTCACGCGCCAGATTGGCTTCCGCCTGCTTCAGCTGCGCATCGAAGGGCCGCGCGTCCAGGAGGAACAGCAGATCGCCCTTCTTGACCTTCTGTCCCTCGGTGACCAGCGCCTGCATGAGCTGGCCGTCAACCCGTGCCTTGATGGCGATGGTCGAGCGCGCCTGGACATTGCCAATGCCATTGAGGCGGATCGGGACATCGGTCCTGCTGACGGTCGCGATGCGAACGGGTGCCGGCGGGATCTGGCGCTTCTTGCGGGCCGCATGCTGCGGAGCTGAACCGACGACGCTATCCACCCACCCCTTGAACGGTGTGTTGGTGGTGTAGGCTAGATAACCTCCGCCACCGGCAGCGACGGCCAGCTGCACAGAGAGGAAGCGTCGCATTCACGGGGCCCTCTGGATTGGCCGTTTTCCGGCCGGTTGTCTTGGTCCGTGCCCGTTCGGCCGGTCTTGACCGAAGGTATGAGTCTCACGCAATCCGTCGTGTCTTGGTTCAAAAATCCGGAAAACCGCGCGAGTATTCCCATGATGAGCGGATCAGGGAATGAAAGCTTGCCGATTGATGTTACATCATTTCCCGCCACTGAAATAGCGCCCTGGCCGGCCTTGGGGTAAATTTAGCGTCTCGCCCGGCCTTTGGCACGACACGGTGCATGAGCGCGAACAAGCTGGACCAATTCCGGCCAAACCGGCATTGGCCCGGGGGCTTGAAGACCCGGCATTGGCGGTTCCGGCCGGATGCCGCGTCCCATACCTCAGATGACTTTGCACACTGAATGGTGACGATTGTGTGTAAACGGGCGGACTTCGCCCGGCCACCGGCCTTTTTCGCCGGCCTCCGCCCACTCCGGGCTCATCAGCACGGCCGGGCTTTCGATTTCGTAGATCGCCGTATAGCGCGGCCCATCGTGCTCCTTTTTCACCACTTCGCCGCCAAGCTGCATGGTGAACGCCTCGCCCTTGATGCGCGTGGCACCTTTCACCCCCGGCACCTTCGAAATGTAGGGGACGTGTTCGGTATCGTAGACCTCGTTGAAGAGCGCCTCTTTTTCGGCATCGACGTCCATGCTGACGATGAAGAGATAGCGCGTGGCGATAGGCATGGTCTCGGTCTCCTGTCTGGTTGTCGGATGTGGTGCCCCGGCGTCCCGATGCGACCCTGGGTCGGTATCAGGAAACCGCCAGCCGATTGGTCATGTCGTATCGGGTAGCACCCTCCGCCCGCCGCGGAGCAGGGGCATGGGCGGCGGCCAGTCACCGATGGGTACCGTATGTGTGATCAGGCCCGGCGCGCCGGTTCCGTCATCGTCGAGCCGGAGATGGACGCCAAATCCGGGCGGTTCCCCGGCCAGGGACAGGCGCCTCTCGGCTCCCATTTCGAGCGCGAAAGGATAGCTGACCGCCGGCACCACATAGCCCGTGGTTCCGCCAAAAGCGGCAGTCACCGCCCGGTGATTATGACCTGAAATAACGCGGACGACATTCGGGAAGCGCCGGAGCAGGTGAGCGAACTCGACACCGCCGCGAACGAGGCCGTCGCTGCTCCCGCCGGTCATGCCGGTGGCGAACGGCGGATGATGCAGGGCGACAATGGTCGGATGGCCGGGAGCCTCCGCAAGGCGTTTCTCGAGCCAGTCCAGGCGGGTTGCACACAGTTCGCCCGGTGTCTCGTGCGGGATTGTGCTGTCGAGGCAGATCAACCGGATGGTCCCCTCCACCACGAACTGGATGAACGGGAACTCTACCGGCATCCAGGGCCGGTCGCTGAACGCCTCCCGGAACAGGTCACGCGCATCGTGGTTGCCCGGAATCGCGCAATAGGGAATAGGAAAATCATCCATGATGCTGCGGAACAGACGGTATCGCTCGAGGCTCCCGTGATGCGCGAGGTCACCCGTATGCACGATGAAGTCGGGCCGGCGGTCGAGCTTCAGAATGGCTGCAAGGCAGCGCTCGAGCGCGCGGGTCGTGTCGAATTGCCCATAGGCCTTTGCACCTGCTTCCTCGATATGCGTGTCTGAGATCTGAACCAGAAGCATGGCTGTCCCGTCGTTGTGCGTGATGTCGGGAGGCAGCACCCGCCGCCACCCGTCGCCGCATATCGAAGCATCAACGAGGGCGTGATGCCAACCGGCTTTTTTGTGCCGTGCACGGTCGGCGGGCTGTTCGGCGGCCGCCTCAGGTGAGCCCGGCCGCGGCCCTTGCCGCCTCGATGCTGGCCGCCTGATGGGGTGGCAGGACCGGTTTCGGCAGGCCGGCAATGCGCCCGGAAAGCGGGTTCTCGATGCCTGCCGTAGTACCGGTCAGTTCCTCGAAAATGGGGAGCGCCAGGAACGGTGCGGTCGGCGCGTGATAGCCGCCCTCGTGGGAGAGGACCAGCCGTCCACCGCAAAGCCGTCGGGCCGCCTCCATGACGGCGCGCGTCATCCAGCGGAAGTCCTCGGGCCCCAGCATCATCCGACCCAGCGGATCGTTGTTGCCGGCATCCAGTCCCGACGCCACCATGATCAGTTGCGGCTGGTAGCGTTCAAGCGCCGGCAGGACCACACGGCCGAACGCCTCGCGATAGGCGCCTTCACCCGAGCCGGGAGGAAGCGGAATGTTGATCGTCGTGCCCGCCCCGGCTCCGGCGCCCGTCTGGCCGACTGAGCCACTGTCCCCCTGGGGAAAAAGTCCGTCCTGATGCAGCGAAATGGCCAGCACCCGGCCATCGTCCCAGAAACAGGCCTGGGTGCCGTTGCCGTGGTGCACGTCCCAGTCCACCACGGCGATACGCTCGAGGCCATGCCTGGCCATCGCATGTCGCGCGGCAATCGCGATGTTGGCGAAAACGCAGAACCCCATGCCACCGCCAGGTTCGGCGTGATGGCCGGGTGGCCTCGCCATGGCATAGGCGTTGTCCGCCTTGCCGGTGAGGACGCGCTCGACCGCCGTGATCGTCGCACCGGCCGACAGCAGGGCCAGGTCGTAGCCACCCGGCCCGATGAAGGCGCTGGCACCGAGCTGTCCGCCATAGGCCGCCGACAGGGCTTTCACCTTGGCCATATGCGCGCTGGTGTGGACCCGCAGCACGTCGTCGTCCGTGGCGGGCGTTGGCGTCACCACATCGAGCGCGTTGATCAGGCCCGTCGCATCGAGCAGGTTCTTGATGCGGCGCTTGGCATCGGGACTTTCCGACGCTTCTCCGGGTTGGATCCAGTCACGCGCCGGCATTGGCCCCGCAAAGGCGCCCGCGTCGAACCACATCAGTTTCTCGTGCCAGACCAGCGCCGTTGCCATGGTCGATCCTCCCGTGAAAGCATGACAGCAAGGCTATTCCCAACACGCGCCATCGGGAAGCCCGCTCTCGCGGTGGCGGGGCCACCCGAAAGGCAGGCAGGGCACGTGAGGCCTTGGGAGAGGAGGTCAGGCAAACGAAAACTCCCGGCCAGTTCTGACCGGGAGCTGAAATTTTGAATGTCTATCCGGGCAGCCTGGAGCGCGCACCCGGGCGCAGGTCAGCGCGTCGGCACCGGATGGTCGCCGCGATAGTCGTAGAAGCCACGCTTGGTCTTGCGTCCCAGCCAACCGGCTTCGACGTACTTCACCAGCAGCGGACACGGCCTGTATTTGGAGTCGGCAAGCCCCTCGTAGAGAACATGCATGACGCTGAGACAGGTATCGAGCCCGATGAAGTCCGCCAGTTCCAGCGGTCCCATCGGATGATTGGCGCCAAGGCGCATGGCCTTGTCGATGGCCTCGACGCTGCCGACACCCTCGTAGAGCGTATAGATCGCCTCGTTGATCATCGGCAGCAGGATGCGATTGACGATGAAGGCGGGGAAATCCTCGCTCACTGCCGTCTGCTTGCCGAGACTCTCGATGAACTGTCGCGCCACCGTGAACGTCGGATCGTCCGTTGCTATGCCACGGATCAGCTCGACGAGCTGCATCATGGGCACCGGGTTCATGAAGTGGATGCCGATGAAGTGTTCGGGTGCAACCGTCGTGGCCGCCAGTCGCGTGATCGAAATCGACGACGTGTTGGAGGCCAGGATCACGCTGTCCTTCGTCTTGCCCTTGAGCTCGGCGAAGATCTTGCGCTTGACGACCTCGTCTTCCGTCGCGGCCTCGATGACGAGATCGCAGTCGGTAAGATCTGCGAAGGTAGGCGCGCGGCTGATCCGCGACATCGACTCGGCTCGCTCGATTTCCGACATCTCGCCGCGCTGCACGCGCCGCTCGAGATTGCCGTCGACGACCTTGACAGCGGATTCGTCCCGCTCGGCGGACTGATCGTTGAGCGCCACGTTCAGGCCCGCCTGCGCCGTCACCTGG
>JBKDZY010000067.1:0-4348 GCA_047971765.1 Hyphomicrobiaceae bacterium
GGTGACTGCTTGGGATCGTTGTCGTAGGCGAATTCCATCAGTGGTTTTTCGAGCATCAGCACGTGAGGGTGGGTGAGAACACCAATCGCCGCCATCGTCTTGCCCGCGGATGTGATCATGAAGATTGTGTTCCCGATGGTATGGCCGGGCGCCGACATGGCCTGGAATCCGGGAAGGAACTCCTGCCCGTCCTTGAAGAAGATAATCCGGTCCCGGTTCGGCAGCAGGTTCTTGCGCGCGCCTTCGACAAACGGTTTCATGTAGCCCGGCTCTTTCATGGAGAGCTTGGCTTCATCAGTCCAGAAATCGAAGTCGGCCTGCGAAATGTAGATCTGCGCATTGGGGAAGTTGCGCTGGCCGTTGTCACCCATGATGCCCCAGATGTGATCGCAGTGCGCATGCGTGCAGATCACGGCATCGACCGTGGCGGGATCAATGCCGGCAGCCTTCAGGTTGCCCAGCATCTTGCCAGGTGTCGGGCCGAACATCGAAGAGGTGCCCATGCCGGTATCGAACACCATGACCTTGTCGCCGGTATTCATCACCAGAATGTTCTGCTCCAGCACCACTGCGTTCGGATCGAGGAAATTGTTCCTCAGCATCTTGCCGACTTCCTCCTTCGAGGTGCCGGTGAAACTCGCAGACGGCTCACCAAGCGGCAGCACGCCATCCGAAATGACGGTACCTTGCATGTCGCCATGCTTGAATCGGTAGAAGTACGGCGCCTGGCTTTCCAGGAATGGCGCCTTGGCCAGGAGGGGGCTGGCCCTGCCACCCAGCGTCATGGCTCCCGCTGCAGCGGCTCCCCCCAACAAGGCGTGGCGACGTGAGAGATTGAAGCCTTCCATGTGTCCGGTCTCCTCGTCTTGACGTTTCCCGTCATTGAAATTCATGATTTCAATGAGTTATGTGGTCGCTCGAGAGCACGGCACAACCTGCGGCACCCGCAGGATGGTCCGCGCTCCACGTGCGACAATTTAGACTATGCGGGCAAGCTAAGGTTGACAATGGGATTGTCAGCCGAAGCCGTTTCGGCCGCCGGACGGGATCAGGCCGGAAGTGTTTTTTGCGGAAGTCCGAAAGGACCTAGGCCGGGCACTGCACGACGCCCGCGCCGACCAGTGTGTCGATGGCCGCAGCGTCATATCCAAGGTCTGCCAGGATCTCGCGTGAGTTTTCGCCAACACGTGGGCTGTGGGAGAAACGACAGCCGCTGTCGGCGCGGGGTTGACCGGCAATGGTTCCCATTGGCACCCGGCCAAGTGTCGGGTCCTCGACCCAGGTGAGGGCGTCCATTGCCTTGACCTGCACGTTGTCGAAGAGGTCCTGATGCGTGTGCACCGGACCGTGCAGGATGTCGATCTTGCTCAGGGCCGTTGACCAGTCCGCCGTGGTCCGCGTGGCAAGGATAGGCCGCAGCAGGGCCATCAGCGCATCGCCATTCTCGACCCGGGTCCGCGGGTCCTTGAAGCGCGGCTCCGCGATCCACTCCTCGTGGCCAACCAGCTTGGCAAGCCTTTCGAACTGGGGTTGGCGCCGCGCGTTGAGGCTCATGAACCCATCCTGCGTCTGGAATGTGCCAACCGGCATGCCGATCGGCTCCACTGCGCCCTTCTGCAGGTAGGACTCGATGATCGACGCTTCCTGGAACACCAGCGCCGACTCCAGCAAACTGGTGGTGATGAACGCGCCTTTGCCCTTCATGGCCTGCCGGTAGAGTGCGGCCGACACTGCCTGGAAGGCATAGAGCCCAGTCGAGAAGTCGATGGCCAGCATGTTGATCCGCTGCGGCAGGCCATCCTTGTCGCGATTGATGGACATGATGCCCGTAAAGGCCTGCATCACGCTGTCGGTCGCTGGATACTCGGCGTTGGGACCCTTGGGGCCGAACCCTGTGATCCACGCATAGACAACGTTCGGGTTGGATTTGGACAGCGTCGGGTAGTCGAGGCCGAAGCGGTCGATCTTGCCCTTCCGGTAGTTGTGGATGACGATGTTCGCTTCATGCGCAAGCTTTTGGGCGATCCTGACGCCGTCCGCCGACTTGAGGTCGAGCGACAGGCTGCGCTTGCCGCGATGCACGACGAGGGAGTGTGCGGTGTGGTCGCCCATCGCCTTGCCGAGTTGGCGGCTCCAGCACCCCGTCCCCGTCGGCTCAAGCTTGATGACGTCGGCGCCGTTGCGCGCCAGCATCATCGCGCAATAGGGACCCGCCACGCCCTGCGACAGGTCCAACACCTTCACACCGTCGAACGGCAGATCTTCTTGGCTCACGACGGCAAACTCCCTTCCGGCTAGGCCACCCGTTTCCATGGAGCGCCAAGGTACACCAGTCGGTGAGGGGGGCAATCACATACCAGAGCAGTGCCTGCTACTTCGAGACGCTCTCCGGCAGGACTTCCACCAGTTTCCCGCTTTCGAGCCGGTACACGCGGTGCATCCGCCGCGCCAGCTCCATGTTGTGCGTGGCGATCAGCGCCGCCACACCGGTCGACTGGATAAGCTGGATGAACTCGCGGAAGACATGATCGGACGTGCCCGGATCGAGATTGCCGGTCGGCTCGTCCGCCAGCAACAGTCGCGGTGAATTGGCCAATGCCCTGGCAATGGCGGTACGCTGCTGCTCACCACCTGAAAGCTCCGCGGGCCGATGCTCGAGGCGCTCGCCAAGACCCAGGTCCGTCAGCAGCGCCTTGGCCCGTTCCCGTGCGTCCCGGTCGCTTCGCCCCTGGATGAGCTGCGGGATCATGACGTTCTCGATGGCTGAGAACTCGGGTAGCAACTGGTGGAACTGATAGACAAACCCCATCTCGGCGCGCCGGACGCGCGTGCGCCCGTCGTCGTCCAGTTGCGAGCAGTCAACACCGTTGATCAGCACCTTGCCGCCATCGGGGCTCTCCAGAAGTCCGGCAATGTGCAGCAGGGTGGATTTGCCAGCTCCCGAAGGCCCGACAAGGGCGACCGCCTGCCCGGGTAGCAGCTGGGCGTTGGCGCCATCGAGGACGCGGATCTCCCGCGCACCCTGGTGAAACACCCGCTTGAGGTCGATGAGTTCCAGCGCGGCGGCTGGTTGAGGTTCGAGATCCTGCATGGCCCTCACTCGTAGCGAAGTGCTTCGACGGGATCGAGACGCGAGGCGCGCCAGGACGGATAAAGGGTCGCCAGAACCGAGAGGCCAAGGGCCATGATCACGATCCAGGTCGTCTCCCACATGTCAGGGTCCGCCGGCAGCTTGGTCAGATAGTAGATCCTCGGGTCCATGAGCGGCGTGCCGAGCGCGGACTGCAGCACCTCGCGGATGGTCTCGATGTTCTGGCAGACGATGAGCCCCAGGATCAAGCCGGCGATCGTGCCGACAATGCCGATTGATGCACCGGTGATCAGGAACACCCGCATGATCGCGCCCTTGGTGGCGCCCATGGTGCGCAGGATGGCGATATCGCGCGACTTCTCCTTCACCAGCATCATGATGCCGGAAATGATGTTGAGCGCGGCCACCAGCACGATCAGCGACAGGATCATGAACATGACGTTGCGCTCCACTTCGAGCACGGTAAAGAAGGTCTCGTTGCGTTTGCGCCAGTCCGAGAAGTAGAGCGATGGCCCGCCCGCGGCCCGCAACGGCGCCATCAGGCTGTCGACATGATCCGGGCTTGTCGTGATCAGCTCCAGCACATCGACTTCATTGCCGCGATTGAAATATTTCTGGGCTTCGGCCAACGGCATGAACACCATGGTCTTGTCGTATTCGGACATGCCCAGCTCGAACACCGCCGTGATCCTGTAGCGCTTGATCCGCGGCGCAGTGCCGAACGGTGTCGATGCGCCCTTCGGGGCTACCAGCGCCACGCTGTCGCCGACCCTCACGCCCAAGGCGTTCGCGAGCCGGATGCCGATGGCGATGCCGTTGTTCTGGTCGAAGCCATCCAGTGTTCCGAAACGGACGTTCTTGGCGACCAGTTCGAGCTGCTTCAGATTGGCCTCGGACAGCCCCCTGACGATGGCACCCAGGGTCTGCTGGTGCGAGGAGATCATGGCCTGCCCCTCGATCAGCGGCATGGCGACCTTGACACCGGGAACTTTCCGCAGCCGTGCGGCAACATCTTCGTAGTCGTCGAACGGCACCTGGAGCCGCTGCACGATGACATGGCCGTTGATGCCGAGAATCTTGTCGAAGAGCTGCTGGCGGAACCCGTTCATCACCGCCATCACGATGATGAGTGTGGCAACGCCGAGCATGATGCCGATGAAGGAAATACCGGCAATGACAGAAATGAAACCTTCCTTGCGCCGAGCCCTGAGATAGCGCCTGGCCAGCATCCATTCGAAAGGTGCAAACGGTGCCGTA
>JBKDZY010000068.1:0-18498 GCA_047971765.1 Hyphomicrobiaceae bacterium
AATGGATCTCGAACAACCGGAACCTGGACTGGCTGGCCCATGCTTCCGGCCGCCTGGAAGCGGCGGAAGAGTTGCGCGCACGTCCTGACCTGACCGGCACTTTGAGCGATGACGATTGGGCCTATCTGGACGCCTGCCGGGCCGACCAGGACAAGCGCGACGCCCGTGATGCCCAGATGGCGGCGAGCTCGCGTCGGTTGAAGTACCGCTCGCTCATCATCACCGCCATGGTGGCTTTCGCCATTCTGGGGAGTGCCATGGGGGTGTGGCTCAACCGCTCATTCGTCAAGGTTCAGGTTGGCAGCCTGATGGCTCATCTGTCGTTCCTTGACCGCGCCAATATCAAGGCCTTGACGACGGACCAGGAGCGCCATCTAGCGTCGGGCTCCGCGTTTTCGGAATGCTCTGGCTGCCCGCGGATGATGGTCGTTCCCGCCGGTGACTTCATGATGGGCTCCAACCGGGAACGCGAAGAACAACCCGTTCACAAGGTAACGATTGGGCAGCCGTTCGCGATGTCGGAAACAGAGATCACCATCGGCCAGTGGCGGCTTTGCGTTTCCCTTGGCCCCTGTGCCAGCCGACATGCCGATAGCATGTGGGTGCGTGGTGCCGATGCCGAGAAGCGTGACCGGCGGCCGGTCGTGAATGTGAGCTGGTATGAGGCCCACGATTATGTGAGGTGGCTCGCGAAACTGACCCGCAAGCCGTATCGGCTGCCAACTGAAGCCGAGTGGGAATACGCCGCGCGTGCGGGCACCACCACCCTATACCCCTGGGGTAACGTGGCGGGCATGAACAAGGCCAACTGCCGGGGCTGCCTGGTCAATTGGCTCGACGATCACCAGAGCACGCCGGCTGGAACTTTTCCTGCCAACAGATTCGGCATTCTGGACATGGCTGGAAACGTCGCGGAGTGGGTTCAGGACTGTTACCTGCCCGGCTATTTCGTTGCACCCCGGGATGGTCGCGCAGTGGTGTTCAATGGTGCGGCCTGCCAGCGCCGCGTCGTGCGTGGTGGCTCCTGGGATGAGGGCCCGGATCAGATCCGCTCATCCGCCCGGGCCAGTTATTTTGCGGACGGCTCGAATGGCAATCTGATCGGTTTCAGGATTGTACGTTCCCTCGACGAGCCCAGTGGGGCAGTGACAGCGGGGCCCCGCGCTGAAGCGTTTCCGTTTCAGGTGGAAACGCTCAAGTCCCGGCTGTGGGCCCAGCGCTTATGCGCCGCATCCGCGGAGGACCAGGCCGAAGGGCGGTGCGGTCCGTGAGCGAAAACATGCCCGAGCAATTCAGGCTTTGCCGGAGTTGTGGTCCAGGTGGGCTGGAGCGCGTCACATGTCGCACACGCGACGCAGATCCTGTGTTTTCAGGCGCTGCAGCGTTTGTTGCTGGGTGGATGTCATGCGATTGTCGAATGAAATCTGTCCGTCGCGCGCCACGTGGACGTTGAAACCCCATAATCTCTTGGTTCCCGGCGCGTTGTCGCCTTCGACAAGCACTGACCTGTGCCACGTATAGGGACTGTCATCGCCGCTGACGCGGCCATTCACGGACAAGGTGAAATCACCGGAGAACTTCCCGCAGCCGCCGATTCGGAAGCAGACGCCCTGATACCAGCGATTGCACAAGCCGAGGACCAGGAGCTGGGTTGCATTGCGCTTTCAGGCGCCATGCCAGCGCGGCCGAGCCTGAGCATCCCGGATTGACTGTCCATTGGCAGACACGGTCGACCTGCCAACCGCCGTCGGCTGTTTCAAGGGCGAAGAATGCAACATCGTCGACGTGCTCGACATGGAGGTCGAGTTTGTCGAGGGCGCTGTCTGCCCCAGACGGGGCCAGAGCCATGAGCACTGCGGCTGTCAACGCCGATCTCCGCCCTCGTCCCGCCATGCACCCCCCCCCTGCGCGTCGTCCATTCAAATCCGCAGACGTCCCGGTCTACGCCGTGAAATCAGTGGTACCCTAAACCAAGACCAGGGACTGGCTTAAACAAATTGGACCAGTCCCGGCATGGCCGAAACTGGTCCTGTCATTGGTCGATTGCGCGCGCCGGGAGGCGCCGAGTTCAGTAGCGCAGATACGGGCAGAGCCGTTCGACACCGCCATAGGTGATGTAAGTGCCCGTCCTGCGGTTGAAGGAACGGAACCGGTCCGCGCAGCGCTCGATGGCGTCACGTGCCCAGTAGCGCCGGTACCTGTAGGGGCGCGTGTAGTAGTAGCTCACGACAGGGGGATAATAGTACCCATAATAAGGGTAGTAGTAGTTGCGGTAGCGCGGCCGGTAATAGTAGCCGCCGTAACCACCCCAGCCGCCGCCACGCCAGTAGCGCCCACCGCCGCCACCGCGCCAATGTCCCCTGCCTCCGCCACCACGCCAGTGTCCTCCACCACCATGGTGCCCACGGCCGCCACGCACCTGGGTGACCAGGTTGTCGGTTGTGGGCTTCTCGGCAAGTTGATTCTGCAGGGCGGCAGGCGCCACAGCCGGCGCCGCGGCCGCGACGGTGGCGTTAAGGGCAACTGCGGCTGCAAACGCCGACGCAGCGATTGTACCCCTGAGCAGTGATGCTGTTCTCATCATGTGTAACCTCGCGTTTTTCCAAACGACTGACTACGGACGCTACACTAGCCATGGTTCTGGGTGGCAAAAGTCTGTGATCAAATTGAGGCCTTATAGTTACCGCATTAACGCCCCAGTCGCGCGAGGTGCATAACCATCATGCCGGCCAGCCCGGGATCCACCCGCGTTTGCCGATGGTTCGCGCCCAGAGTCGTTATCCCCGTACAGGTCAACGCATACCAGCAATGCCCTAGGCGACCTCCTCCCCGGCTTTTGCTGGCGCTTTCTGCTCAGGCGCGGCTTCACCTTCATCGTGACGGGTCGCCAGCATCGCGCCGACGTCGTTCTGCGAGACGACACCACGCAATTTTCCGTGCTTGTCGAGCACCGGGAGAGGTGTATCAGCTTCCAGAAGCAAGGGCAGCGCGTCCTCGATGGCCTGCTCGGGGGACACGAACGGCCCGTCCACAGCCAACTCGGCAAGGGTGCGCGTGCCCTCTCCGCCGCCTGCCGCGACGCTCAACTGATCCTGCGAGACCAGGCCTGCATATTTGCCATCTGCAATGAGATAGCCATAGGCGACGCCGGCCCGCGCCATATCTGCGAGCGCGGCGTCCAGTGACTGGGTGGTCAGCCTCAATACCGGAGGTTTCATGAGAGCTTCGACGTTCAAGGCGCGCGCCCGGTTCACATCACGGACGAAGGCGCGCACATAGTCGTCGGCCGGATTGAGCAGGATATCAGCAGGCGTGCCAACCTGCGCCAGCTCGCCATCCTTCAGGATCGCAATCTTGTTGCCGATGCGGAGCGCCTCGTCCAGGTCATGAGTGATGAAGACGATGGTCTTTCCGGTCGCCTGCTGCAGGTCGACGAGTTCATCCTGCAATTGCGATCTGATGAGGGGATCGAGAGCGGAAAACGCTTCGTCCATGAGGACGATCTCGGTATCCGCAGTCAGGGCGCGGGCAAGGCCGACGCGCTGTTGCATCCCGCCCGACAGTTGGGCCGGAAATTGGTCCTCGTAACCGTCGAGACCGACACGTTCGATCCATTCCATGGCACGGGCGTTGCGCTCGGCCAATGGTACGCCGCGCACCTCGAGGCCATAGGCGGTGTTCTGGATCACCGTCCGGTGAGGCATCAGTCCGAAGCGCTGTAAGACCATGGCGATCTTTTCGCGACGCAACTTCACAAGGGCCGGAATATCGAGCGAGAGCGCGTCCACGCCATCAATCAGGACCTGGCCCGCAGTGAGTTCGATCAGCCGGTTGATATGGCGCACCAACGTCGATTTGCCCGATCCGGACAGGCCCATGATGACGAAGATCTCGCCCTTCTCGATGGTCAGGCTCACATTGCGGATACCCACGGTGTGTCCGGATTTCAGGAGCAGGTCCTGCTTGGACATACCCGCCTCGACATCCTTCAGCGCCTGCTTCGGATGGGGGCCGAAAATGGTGGTCAGATTGCGGATTTCGATCTGGGCCATCTTCAGTGTCCTTTGGTTCGGTAGGCCTGGAGGCGCGTGCCGTAGGCTTGCGTGATGCGGTCGATGATGATCGCGAGCAGCACGATGACGATGCCACCGACGAGACCCTCGCCGGAATCGTTGCGCTGAAGGCCGAGCAGCACTGTTTCACCGACACCCCGGGCGCCGATCATCGAGGCGATCACAACCATGGCCAACGCCATCATGGTCGTCTGGTTCAGACCCTGCATGATCGACGGCAAAGACAAGGGGATCTGCACGCCGGAGAGGATCTGCCAACGCGTGGCACCAAAGGCGCGACTGGCTTCGACCACTTCGCTATCCACATGGCGGATGCCGAGGTCCGTCAAGCGGATCAGTGGCGGGGTCGCATAGACGACGGTGGCCAGGATGGCGGGAACCTTGCCCAGTCCGAACAGCATGGCAGCCGGAATGAGATAGACGAAACTGGGGATGGTCTGCATCAGGTCGAGGATCGGAGAGATCACGCTTCGCGCGGTATCCGAGCGCGCCGACAGGATACCGAGCGGCAGGCCGATAAGCACAGAGACACCAACCGCCACCAGGATGATGGCTACGGTCTGCATGGCCTGCTCCCATAGGTCGAAGGCGCCAATGAGCCACATGCAGAACATCATGGCGAGGGCGAGCGCCAGTCGCCGGCTCGCGGCATAAGCGATCAGCCCAACGGCAATCAGGATTACGATGGGCGGTGCACCGCGCAGCACTTTCTCGATGGCGACGAGCACCGTGAGCAGCGTATTGGAGAAGGCCTCGAACGCATTGCCGTAGGCAACGACCAGATAATCGACCAGGGTGTTGGTCGCCTCCTTCACTGGTGTGCGAAAGTCCGGAAAGATGTCCATGGCCATGTCTGCTCAACCCTCCTGCCCGTTGCAGTGTGCTGCCCGGCCAAGTGGACTGTCTGACTGCCTTGCGGGCCCTGATTTTTTTCGATTTGAACCTGGACAGCGCGGCGTGTGAAACGATGCGCCGTCCAGGCTGATCATGTGTGTGCAGGCACTATCGCGTGCCGAAGTCAGCCCTTCGCCAGGGAGTCCTCGACCCTCTTGGCGACATCGGCCGGGACCCACTTGGTCCACAGGTCCTTCTTGGTCTTGAGGAAGTGCTCGGCTGCGTCAGCCGGCTTGCCGCCCGTCGCCTGCATATAGGCGAGTGCCTCGGAAACGAGGGCGCTTGTCGTGTGGTACTTCTCCAGGAAGGCCTTCAGCTTGGGCGCTTTCTCGAGGAAGTCGGTGCGCGCGCCCTTGAGGATCTTCACGACCGGATAGGCCGTGGCGTCCTTTGCCTTGGCGGGGTCCTTTAGGGCCTGGAGCGCCTTCCATTTGGCCTCGTCATAGGCCGGCTCCTGGATCTGGACGACGTCCTTGCCGACCTTGCCGAGCAGCCACGTCGGCGCCCAGTAGTAGAACAGGATCGGCTTTTTCCGCTTGATGGCCGATTCGACGGCGGCAGAGAGCGCGGCCCCTGTGCCCGGACGGAAGTTGGTGAAGTCCTTGGTCAGGCCGTAGGCGTGCAGCTTCTTGGTGTTGGTAATTTCGCATTGCCAGCCGGCGATGCAGTTGTAGAACCGTCCTTTTGATGGCTCTTCCGGGTCCTTGAAGACGCTCTTGAACTTCGCCAGGTCGGCAACAGACTTCAAGCCCTTGGCCGGTGCATTATCGCCTTCGACAAGATACTTGGGAACGTACCAAGCCTGGACGGCATCAGGAAAATTCACCCCGAGAGACTGCAGAGAGCCGTCCTTGAGGCCCTTGCTCCAGGTTGGCGGACTATTCCCCGGCCAGACTTCCATCATGACCTGGATATCGCCGCGTGCGAGGCCCGCATGCAATGGAATGGTCGAGCCGGGGATCGTATCCACCTCGCACCCGTAGCCATGCTTGAAGACATACTGGGCAACGGCGGTGTGAAACGCGTTTGAATCCCAGTCCAGACCCGCAAAGACAATCTTCTTGCCCACTTCGCATTTCGGCGCTTCTGCATACGCGGCTGTGCTGGCAGCGAATCCCAGCGCCAACCCCGTCGCAACAACGGCGGCGAACTTCTTCATGGGGAACTCCTTCTTCCTTCATCAGCGACCAAATGCAGTGTGCATCAAGTCAAATGATCGAATTGTCGCTGAAGCCATTGGCAGACCAGGCAGTCATGCCAAGGTATCGTGACGCACCATAGGTGCAAGCAGCTGATTTATGGACGAAAAACGACATAGGGATGTTTCATTTGTTATTGGCACTCTTCATGGATCGACCATGAGAGGCGTTTGCCTACCTAATCCCCATGACCTTCAGTGTCAAATCGACGTCTGGAGGAATCTGCTGAGTTACTTGGGCTGAACTGAATTAAGTCTCAAAACCAACTATCGAGATGTAAATTCCGCATGGGCACAGGGGTCGTGGCCCGTCTCATGTCGGCTGGGACATGGTTGCCGGCTGATCAGGCGCGCTTCGGGAGATCGGATCCGCTGGTGGCGGCCCCTATCGGATGAATAGCCAACCGACGCTTTTCCGGCGGCCTGGGTCAATTCTGATTTATCCGGATCGGCCCTGGTTGTGTGCGCTCACGGACCACACCGGGCCAAAGGCCTGGTCCTGCCCGGGCGCGGCGCACAAGCGCCGGGCCGCGATCGCGGGTCTCGCCGCGTTTCCACCTAAACCTGAAACACGACAAGCAGACATTGCCGTCAGCCCGAAACCCGGGGAAGGTACTCAGTAGAACAGGCTGGACACGCTTTCGTTGCGGGCGGTGCGGTTGATGGCGTCCGCCAACAGGGGCGCAATGCTGATGACCCGGATGTTGCGCGCGGCTTTCACGGCCTCGGTGGGCATGATCGAGTCGGTAATCGCCAGGGTCATGAGCTTGGAGTTGGCAATCCGGGATACGGCGCCGCCAGATAATACGCCGTGGGTGATATAGGCGTGCACCTCGCTGGCGCCCTGCTCGAGAAGTGCATTGGCCGCATTCACCAATGTTCCGCCGGAATCAACGATGTCATCGACGAGAATACAGCGCATGCCCTCCACTTCACCGATGACGTGCATGACTTCCGAGTGCCCCGCCCTCTCCCGGCGCTTGTCGCATATGGCGATGGGTACATCGGTTCCAAGCCGTTTCGCCAACGCCCTGGCGCGCACCACGCCACCGACGTCCGGAGACACGATGACGACCTTGCCTTTGGGGAAATTGTCCTGAATGTCCCGGGCGAACAGGGGGGCTGCGAACAGGTTGTCGGTCGGAATGTCGAAGAAGCCCTGGATCTGGCCAGCGTGCAGATCGAGCGTCATGACACGATCGACGCCGGCGCGCTCGATGAGGTTGGCGACCAGCTTGGCGGAGATCGGAGTGCGTGGGCCAGACCTGCGATCCTGCCGGGCATACCCGAAATACGGCATGAGCGCCGTGATCCGCCGCGCCGACGACCGTTTCAGGGCGTCGACCAGGATGAGCAGTTCCATCAGGTTGTCGTTGGCCGGGAACGAGGTACCCTGGATCACGTAGACATCCTCGCCGCGGACGTTCTCCTGGACTTCGACGAACACTTCCATGTCCGCGAACCGCTTGACGAATCCCTTCGTCAGCTGGAGGCCCAATTCTCGGGCAATGGACTGCGCCAAGGGCTTGTTGTTGTTTCCGGCGACCAATTTCACGGAAATCGATCCCGGTCCCAATTCTTCATCCCTTGCCATGGGCGCGGTTCCTGTGGGCTGGCTGCTTGTTGTCGTTAGCCATTCACGGGCCAGCTCCCCGGCGGGTGGAGCGTCAAGTCTTCGGCCCGGTTCGGCACGCTCTCTAGGCGGTTGATAGCAAGCGGGTCCGGCGCTGTAAACGTCCCGGACCCGACCATTGTGAGTTGTCGTTACTGTATTGTGTGACCCGGCGGCGGGCGCCGGGTTCACCAGCCCGGGATCAGCCTGCCTTGGGCAGAAGCTTGATGATTCCCTGGGCGGCAGCAGCGGCGGCGGCATCAGCCGTTTGCCCCCACTGTTGGTCCAGGGACCCCGGCGGAATGGCGTTCTTCTGGGTTACGGTGCCGACGGACGACCCCTTGGCATCCTTCACGCGCCAGTCGATGCGGATGGTCTGCTTGCCGTCCTTGACCGGGCCCAGCGCCACCTGACCTTCGACGCGGTAGGGATGCGTCGTCTGGCCGAGACGGACGCCCTGCTTGCTCAGCTCCCGGTTCAGGGCATTGGCCAGCGCCTGGTTGCCGTCACCCGGAGCGCCGCTCACGACTGGAAAGCTCGGCAGATTGGTCTGCAGGCTCGATGTCGTGGCGTTGGTCGTGGTCGATGCGGTTCGCGCACCGGCAGCCGATGCATTCGACCCCATCGAGCGGGCCGATGCGACGGGCGCCGAAACGTTCTGCGTTGGCAACCAGGTTGCGAGCTGAGCCGCGACCTTGCCACCGATGGCCTGGGTCACGGATGGCGTCATGGCCGCCCACGGGCTGCTGGAGCCGGCGGCAGCCGATGCCATCTCCTCGCCCTGGATACGGTTGATGCGCTTGCCGGCCTTGTCCGTCACATCCCAGATGTAGGAGACCTTGATGGCGCCCTGCTCGCGGGCGGCGACGATATAGCCCCGCATCCCGAAGTTCGCGTTCGGATCGCGGTCAGGCAGGATCGTGATCCGGTGGTTGACGGAAGCCTGGGTTACGTCATTGCGCAGCTGCTGTGCCACCTGGCTCGGCGGCCCGATAATGGGTGCCAGCGCAATCGCCCCAACTGACTGCTGCTTCAATTGGGTCTGAGGTGCCGCAGGAGCAGCCTGGTCCGCGACTGTGTCGCCACCGAGAATATTCGTGCTTCCGCAACCGGCGACACCAGCACCAATGAAAAGCACGCAAAGGGTAGCTCCGGTAAAATTCTTCATTATTTGCCACGTCGTAGCAGCGTAGAGTTGCGTCACGACGACGTCCCCTCTTTGTGTTGCATCCCGCTGAACTCGGCAGCCGTCGTACTAACTCTGCGGCCTGTTGCGCGACTCTCCCTGTCAAACGCCCCTTTTGCCCTCTAGCCTCTCTTGGGCGTCAACGTCCAGCCGCAGTTTGGTCGATTCAGTGGCAAAACCCGCCGATGCGGGCCTAGCATAAGGGGAGAACTGTGGAAAAACTATAGCAGCGCAATCGCGGCGACCTGCCGGCCGTAGTCCGGCTCGCCTTTGTGGGTGGCCCTACGATAGCTGAAAAGGGTCGAGTCGTTGCTATACGTGCACTGACTCGCATCTTCTATTGTGTCCAACTCAAGGCGTTCGAGCCTGGAGAGGACGAATGCAGGCAAATCGAAATGTGGCCGTGCGCTCTCCGAGGGCCGGTGGAAGAACCGGTTGTTGCCGGGATCCTTGACCAGGAATCGCTCCTCGAATTCGGGACCGACTTCGTAGGCGTCCCTTCCGATGCAGGGGCCAAGGGCCGCCCTGATCCGCCGCTTGGATGCGCCGCGCAGGCACATGGCGAGAACTGTCATCTTGAGCACGTCGTCGAAGGCGCCTTTCCAACCGGCATGGGCCGCACCGATGACGCGGGCCTCGGGGTCGACGAAAAGGACGGGCGCGCAATCTGCGGCCAGAGCGCCGAGCGCCAAGCCGGGTTCTCGGGTCACGAGCGCATCCGCTTTCGGCAGTTCCGAAAGGCCGAATGGCTTTTCCACGAAGGCAACCCGATTGCTGTGGACCTGGTGGCAGGTCAGAAGCTTGTCGCCGCTGGTACTGAGATAGCCCGCCACCCGTGCACGGTTCTCCAGCACATCCTCGCGTGTATCCCGCGAACCGATCCCGCAGTTGAGGGAGGCGTAGATGCCTTTCGAGACACCGCCTGCGCGCGTGAAGAAGCCGTGCTTGATGCCTTCGACTTTGGCGAGACAGTCTGCAGTGATCGGCTGCGGCATCAGTTGCGTCCTTGTCGAGGTGTTTCGTGTTCACTAGGCCGAATGTTCCCGATTGCCCGTTGCAGCGCAAGAGCGGTACTCATCGGCAGTCGCATGCCGCCTTGTCCGTTCAGAGTGTCTGGTGGTTCGGCCCGGGCGAAGCGTCCAGGGCGGGGAGTGGCGCAGCAAGCCCGCGTCTCAAACCGATGGCCTTGAAGCGGGTCCCCATCCCCTGCGGCGCCATCAGACGCGCAACACCGGTTTCGATCTCCCCGGCCTTTGCCGGATTGGCTGCCATCAGGCGCGAGGCGCGCTGGGCGATACCGAGTCCTCCGAGGAAATCGCCCTGGGTGACGGCGCCATCAACCGCGAAACCCCGGGCACGGGCATCGCGGGCCAGGGCATTGAAATCCACCAGGGCCGTGAGGTCCGCCTCGCCGGGAGAGGTCAACGGATGCTCATGGTGCTGCTTGCTGATCGCCTGCAGGGTGTCGCCAACCAACGGCCCCTGGTGGCCATAGTCAAAGAAGAGGCCCGCAAACGGCCCGTTTCCGGCGACGCGTTCAAGCCCGCCGAGAAATGTGCCGAGGTCGCGGGTCTCGAACAGATCGCCTGCAGCCCATGAGTCGGGTGCGGGACCGCCGGGTGAGAGGCTGGTTGGCAGGGACGGGTCGGCGCCCAGGAACGTGAGCTGTCCGGCGTCATCGAGGCCGATCCTACGGCTTTGCCAACCGGTCTGGGTCGCAATCCACTGGCGGGCGGGGAGCACATCCAGCACCTCATTGGCAATCAGGATGGTGGGGCCGCCCTCGATATCGACAAGGGTTTCGTGCCACGCCAGTCTTACGCCGGCGTCTCGCTGGGCTTCGAGGGTCGTCTGCTGGCGCTGCCGCAGAACGGGGTTCGGCTCGACCAGGAGCACCTCGGCGGCCTCAAGAAAGCCGGGGAGCACGCGCACGGCACGGAGGGCGTCGGCCATCAAGGTGCCGCGCCCCGGCCCGAGTTCGACGAGGCGGATTGACCCTGGTTCTCCCATGCCCTGCCACACGACGGCAGCCCACAGTCCGATCAGCTCACCAAAGATCTGGCTGATCTCGGGGGCCGTGATGAAGTCCCCCTCGGCACCGATCGCCGCCTGGGTACGGTAATACCCGTGCTCCGGATCACCGAGGCAGGCTTCCATGTAGGCGTCGACGCCGATCGGGCCGTTGGCCTTGATGATCTCAATGAGCCGGTCGGCCAAGGGCGTCTGGCGCCGACGTTCCGGGTCGTAGGTCATGGTGTCGCTGTATCAGTTTTTCTCGGACCGGCCGTTTGCCCAGATGATGGCACCGACACCGAACAGGAACATGGGCAGCGAATAGGCGATGCCCGGTGTCAGGAAGTAGGTGCTCAGAATACTGGGATACTCGTCCTTCTTGAAGAATTCGCAGATGATCCGGAAGCCGGCGTAACCGGTCAGGAAACACGCGCCGATCAGGCCCGGCTTGGCCAGCGCATGGTGGCGTGTGATGAGCCATCGCAGGATCAGGAACACGGCCAAGCCCTCAAGGGTGGCTTCATAAAGCTGCGACGGGTGGCGGGGCTCGGGCCCAGCCCCCGGCATCGGCATGGCCCAGGGCACGTCCGATGGCCGGCCGATGACTTCCGCATTGATGAAATTGGCGATCCGGCCGAAGAACAGGCCGATGGGGACGGCTGCGGAGACCGCGTCCATCACCGAAAGCGCCGGCGCGCCCCGCCTGCGGGCGAACAGCCACATTGCGATGATGGTGCCGATCATGCCGCCATGGAAGGCCATGCCGCCCTTCCAGATCATCAGGATCTCGAAGGGGTGGGGCAGATAGTAGCCGGGCTCGTAGAGCAGGACATGGCCGAGCCGGCCGCCGATGACCACGCCCAGGGCGACCCACAGGAACAGGTCGTCCACCTCGTCAGGGTTCATGGGAGGCTTCGCGTCCTTCCAGAGTGGCCGGTTGGCGACCAGGCGCTTGATATAGAGCCAGCCCAGCAGCAACCCCGCGACATAGGCGAGGCCGTACCATTTGATGGCCACGGGCCCCAGATGAATGGCGACCGGATCAATGGCGGGATAAGGGATCGTGAGGCCGATCATTGCAGCCGCCCCCCGTCCAGAGGTCGCCCATGCGGGCGTTCCGGCTGTTCAGTGCGCCCGCAGCGTTCGCGGGTGCCCGGTCTTGCGGCTCGTCCCATATCCATCCCCTTCCCCCTTCAGTGTCACCGACACCGCTTGCAACCTGATAGCGCAATATCCATAGTCCGGCCAAACGGCGGTCCGTGTTGCCAGTCAACCGGCCGCGCCAGCCATCCGCCAGATCAGGTGCACCATGACCCAGACCAACAACCGCCTCCTCGATGAGATTGCAAGGCTCATGACCGACGCAGCCGGCGCCGCGCAGGGCGTTCGTCGGGAGGCACAGACCGTCGTCAAGGGACAGGTCGAGCGGCTTCTGCGTGACATGGACCTCGTATCGCGCGAGGACCATGAGGCCGTGAAAGCCATGGCGCAGCGGGCCCGCGAGGAGAACGAGGCGCTTGCCGCGCGTATCGCGGTTCTCGAGAGCCGGCTCGGGATTGGTGGCGAGTCGACGCCGGAGCGGTCCTGACAGCAGCGGCAAGGGGCCACGCCATTTCTCCACGGAGTTATCCCCGGATCGGCATCAAGTTTGTGGACAACTCCGGGCCCCCTGAGCTTCGCCATATTGCCGTTCCGCTTGGCGGAGCAGATTAATTGGCATGAGTACGAGGTGGCGGACGCTGGACAATCCCTTCCGCCTCGGAGTGGGTAAACGGAATGATCGTGGAGAAGCCAGCGACTTCCTTGCGACTCGTGACCTGCTTCGGTTAGCTCGCGTACATTCAACGTTGCCGGTCGAGGCGACCAGAGCAGCGCACGAATGCCCGAAGGGAGTGTATATGCCGATGGCAACTGCCGAAGCCGGTTACAGCCGCATCAACAATCCGATCGACATCGCAGAGCAAGTCGCCAGTCAAAACGATTGGAGCACCGAGCGCGCGACCGACGACGAACTCACCATGGCTGTCGCTGGCAATTGGGCGGACTACAACGTTTCGATCAATTGGCGCGAGGACCTGGAGACGCTGCACATCGCGTGTGCGTTTGACTTCAAGGTTCCCGACAACAGGCTGGGTGAAATCTATCGGCTCGTTGCGCAGATCAATGAGCAGATGTGGCTTGGTCATTTCGATATCTGGACTGCCGAGGGGCTCATCATGTACCGGCATGGACTGATGCTGAACGGAAATGTGGCGACGCCCGCGCAGTGCGAAGCGATGCTGCAGACAGCGCTCGAATCCTGTGAGCGCTACTATCAGGCGTTCCAGTTCGTGGTCTGGGCCGGGAAAGAGGCGCGGCACGCCCTGGCTTCCACCATGTTCGAGACCGAGGGCCGGGCATAAGCCCGGTTGCGTGCGCGCACCCCGCACGCAGGATCAAGCCGATGGCCGATGCTGTGGCGCAAAACGGCGCACCGGATTTGGAACGAACCGCAATTGGGCCGACCGACCACAAGCCGCTTGCTGCCTGAGCGCTTCCGCCTGAACCCTGAAACGCCGGGGTTCTCAAAGGCCCTTCTCCATAAACGGTCAGGTCGCGTCAGCGGGCATCTTGGCGCCGGGCTTGTCATTGGCCGGGGCGTCTGGCGGTGCAGCAGCCTGCTTCCTGGTGGCGGCGGCCAGTGACATCTTTTTGAGCCGCTCTTGCGCGTCTGGCGACACCATGCCCGCCGACAGGATGATCTTGGCGGCGTCCTCGATGGTCATATCGATGGGCGTCACCTTGCTGCGCGCCACGAACACCGTGAAGCCGGATGGCGGCATGAGGTGGGTCGGCATGAACACCGCAATCAAGTCATCATCGGGTGCGACCTGGGCGATGGGATAGGCCGCCTGGCTGGTGATGAAGACCAGCGCATAGATGCCCGGCGACGGGAACTCCATGACAGCGACCTTCTGGAAGGCCTGCTCGGGTCCTGTCGCAGAGACGACCGACTCGAAGAGCTGCTTGGTCGCACGATAGAGATTACGCACGATCGGCATGCCTTCGAGCATCCGTTCGCCGGCACTGATCATGGACCTCCCGATCAGGTTGGCGGCCAGCGAGCCGATCAGGATAAGAATGATGATGACGAAAAACAGCCCCGCGCCCGGCACAGGGAACGGCAGGTAATTGTCCGGGTTGTAGAGGGATGGGATGTAGGGTTTTACCCAGTTATCGACCCAATGGATGATCGACCAGGTGACGTAGATGGTGATCGCCAGCGGTCCGACGACGACAAGTCCGGTCAGAAGGTAGTTTCTCAGCCGAGCAGCGATGCTTTGGCGGCGAGCCGTCCGCCTCAGGGCTGCGGCTGCCCGTCGCTCCTCGCGTGCCTTGCGACGCAACGCCCGCGCCTTGCGACGTGCCTCGGCAGGTGAAAGCTTCTGTTTATCGGCCATCTCGACTCCGGCAGCGGCACAGCACTGCGCAAACTGACTACCCTCAAGTGGACAATATAGGATATCGATGCCTGCAAGGCGATGTTCAATGGAGAAAAATCAATGTCGCCAAGAGTTTCTCCGAGAGAAACCAGGTGTTGGAGACCCGGTGTGCACCAAATCCAGGCAAGTCATGCTCAAGACGGTTTCAAATACTTGGCAAACAGGTACTTGGCGAACAGGGCCAACGCCTATTCCGTCACGACCATGCAATCGGTTCCCGACGAGCGAATCTGATCGCAAACGGTTTTCGATTTGGCCCTGCTGCTGAAGGGGCCGATCTGTGGACGGTAAAATGTTCCCATCTGGCCGAATGTGACTTTCTGGATGCTGACGTTGCTTCCATCAAGCTCGGCGCCGTGCGTGGCCTTGACCGCGCTGCCCATCTGTTGCGCCTCGGCCATGGTCCGGACTGCGGCAAGTTTAAGTTGATATTGCCTGCCGCCGCGCTCGCGTCGTGGCGTTGCCTTGGCGATGCGTTTTGACGGCGCCGGTGCAGCCTCGGCTGCAGCCGGCCTGTGAGTTGGCAGCGGCACCGCTGATTGCGGGGCGTAACTGCTCAAGGCCGAAAGGCGCTTGGGTTCTGTGGGTGGGGGCATGGTCGCGACCCCGGCCACGTCGGACCGACCCGGCAAAGACCCGGTGCTGCTGCTCTGTGACTGTCCAAACAGGTTCGAGAAGAAATTCGTGATCGCATTGCCCTGCGACGGCGCTTCAGACGCCGCAGGTTGCGCTCGGGTGCGCTGGATCTGGGTGGTCGATGACCAGCTTCCCGTCGCGGATTGTGCGGTCGCGGTCTGGGCCATTTGTGCTGAGGGGGCGCTCGATGCGCTGGCATGGCTCGGCGAGGGTGCACTCGCACCGATGAGTTGATAGGCCTTTGTCCGCGCCTCCGTTGCCGCCCGGCGTTCGCTGCCTATCAGGCCATCCTTCACCCAAAGGGCGCTGTCCAGATCGGAAATCGCCTCGGCAAGACGTTTCTGTTTCAGATAGACGGAGCCGCGCACGCCCATGGCGCGCGCCGTATTCCGAGGGTCCCGTTTGCCGTCATGCAGGACCAGGTTCGCTGTGCGAAGGGCTTCATCAAGTTTACCGGCTTTCAGGGCGCGCAGCGCCTTCTCGAGCAACTGCTCAGGATCGTGGGTTTCCTGTCCGGCCGTGCGGGCCTTGCTGGACGCATGCGCCACCGTTGGCAAGGAAGCCAGACCGACCCCCAGTGCCAAGCCAATGGATGCAGCAAACAAGATGCTGCGTGCGTGACTCGCGTCCTTGACGTGAAGCATTCTCACCCCTCCCCTCACGCACCATATGGGAAAGCCTAGAATTGCGGCAAGAGATGGACGATCAAACTAACGCATGAGTTGAGGAAAAGTCCGCGCCACGGGCAATGTTGCCGCATTGTTCACGCGGCACACGCGGCGCGTATGACGCCGAACGGTAGGCCACAGCACGACCCGCGGATGCGAATCAAAATGCTCCCTGCTCGGCGTTTCCCGACGATGGTGCCTGAGGACCTGCCGTTTGAGCCGAACCACTGCAGAAGCGTTTCACTCACAAGAGGCATGGACTTGTCGGGCCGGTTACTCCACGGTGACGGACTTCGCCAGATTGCGCGGTTGATCCACGTCGGTGCCCATTTGAACGGCCGTATGGTAGGCGATGAGTTGCATGGGGATCGCATAGACCAACGGAACCACGAACGGATGCAACTGCGGCATGCGCAGGTGCGTGTCCAGATCACAGCCGATCTTGTCGGCATCGGCATCCGAAACCAGAATGATCCGCCCACCGCGCGCCGCGACCTCCTGCATGTTGGAGACCGTTTTCTCGAATAGGTCATCCTCGGGCGCCACCACGACCACCGGGACCTTCTCATCAATCAGCGCAATGGGGCCATGCTTCATTTCACCGGCGGCGTAGCCCTCGGCATGGATGTAGGAGATCTCTTTCAGCTTGAGAGCGCCCTCAAGGGCTACCGGATAGGACAGGCCCCTGCCGAGATAGAGGACGTCACGGGCCTTGGACAGTGAGGTGGCCAGCGTCTCGTAACGCTGTTCGTCACGTACCAGTGCCGAGATGTGGCGCGGCACCTCCACCAACGCCTGCACCAGATCGCGCTCCTGTTCTGTAGTCAGAGCTCCTCGGGCACGTGCGAGGGCCAGGGCCAGGCAGGCCAACGCCGACAACTGGCAGGTGAAGGCCTTGGTCGAGGCCACGCCGATTTCGGGGCCGGCCAGGGTCGGCAGCACCACATCGCTTTCGCGGGCGATCGTGGACGTATGGACGTTGACGACCGACGCGATGGTCTGGCCGTGGGCCTTGCAATACCGCAGGGTCGCCAGCGTGTCGGCGGTCTCTCCGGACTGGGAGACGAACACCGCCAAGCCACCAGGAGGCAACGGCGCCTCGCGGTAGCGGAACTCCGATGCGACGTCGATCTCGACGGGGAGGCGCGCGTAGCGTTCGATCCAGTATTTGGCAACGAGGCCGGCGTAATAGGCGGTGCCGCAGGCCGAAATCGTGATACGGCTGATTTTCGTGAGATCAACGCCCAGGTCCGGGAACCGCACCATTCCCTCGCCCATATCGAGATAGCTGGTCAGGGTGTGGCTGATGACCTCCGCCTGCTCATGGATTTCCTTGAGCATGAAGTGGCGGTGGTTGCCCTTGTCGACGAGAAACCCCGAGGCCTGGGTGGTTATGGTGGGGCGTTCGACGCGGCGCCCCTGGCGATCACGCACCTCGCATCCTTCCCGGGACAGGATGACCCAGTCGCCCTCCTCCAGGTAGGTTATACGATCCGTGAAGGGGGCAAGTGCAATCGCGTCCGATCCGAGGAACATCTGGCCCTCGCCGTGTCCCACCGCCAGCGGGCTGCCCTCGCGGGCGCCAATCATCAGGTTGTCGTGACCGGCAAAAATAATCGCAAGGGCAAACGCTCCCTTGAGACGCTTGAGGGCGGCTTCGGTTGCGGCGATCGGGTCCAGGCCCTTGCGCATCTCGTAGCTGATCAGGTGCGCGACGACCTCGGTATCGGTATCTGAGGCGAATGTCGCGCCTGCCCGCACCAGTTCATCGCGCAGTTCGCGGAAATTCTCGATAATTCCGTTATGGACGACGGAGACGTTGTCCGACATGTGGGGGTGGGCATTGCGCTCGCTCGGCGCACCGTGCGTCGCCCAGCGCGTATGGCCGATGCCGGCCCGGCCCGACAATGGTTGCTTCTGCAGCCTATCGGCGAGGTTGCGCAACTTGCCTTCCGCCCGGCGACGGTCCAAGTGGCCGTTTTCCACGGTTGCAACGCCAGCCGAGTCGTAACCCCGGTATTCCAGGCGTCGCAGGGCGTCGACGAGATCCAACGCGACGGGCTCCGCGCCCAAAATTCCGACGATTCCGCACATGGTTGCAGATCCCCTATGTAGGCTCCAACGGTGGCAACACGCTCCCGCGCGACACAAACCCGACATTGCGGCAGCGGCTGCACGGGAGGCCCACAGCTACGGCAAATGACCAGAACGGATTAAGCAAGACTCACGCCAGTGGCGGTCCCTGCCCGTATCGGGGCGCACCGACCCAAGTGCAATTCACAATAGATGTCTCAAGTTAACCGATCGGCCAAACACGCCGCATCAAGGTTTTGACGCCTTGCGACGCTGCATCATCTGCCGGAACTTTGCCGCCCAACCGGGCCGTTCAGCCTGTTGCGGACGGGTGATCGCCAGCGCATCGGGACTGACGTCCCTGCTCACCACGCTTCCCGAAGCGACAAAAGCGCCCTCGCCGATCCGAACCGGCGCAACCAGCGAGGAGTTCGAACCGATGAAGGCTCCGTCACAGACTTCAGTGCGATGCTTGAAGAAGCCATCGTAATTGCAGAAGATGGTGCCAGCGCCGATATTGGCGCCAACGCCGACCCGGCCGTCGCCGATGTAGGCCAAGTGATTGGCCTTGGCGCCTTTCTCCAGCGTTGCCGCCTTCACTTCCACGAAATTGCCGACATGGGCATCCTGGCCTATTTCCGCGCCCGGACGCAGGCGCGCGAA
>JBKDZY010000069.1:0-4125 GCA_047971765.1 Hyphomicrobiaceae bacterium
GAAGCCACGATGGTTGCGCGCATTTGCGAACCTGGTACGGCACGTCCCGAGGCTCTTGTCGCAGCCAGCGGTGACGCTGAAGGTGTCACCGGGGGAGACAGGTGCGCCGGGCGGTTGCCACAGCTCGATGGTGGCGCGGTTGGCTGTGAGCGTGTGACGCTTGACCTCGCCGGCACGACCCGTGTTCTCCCCGCTGGTGAAGGTCAGAAGGCCGCGCGTGAACCAGCCATCGGCGAATGAGGCCAGATCAACAGTGGTGAAGCTGCGCTGGTCGATCGGGGCGAGCACGGTACCGGTGCCGCGGTAGACGGGGTCGGCAAGGTCGATGCCGCAGCGGGCATCGCCGAGATCCGCGTCGCAGGCATACTGGAAAACACGACCCTGGGGCTGGCCCAGATAATGTGCGAGCCCGCGGATTTCGGCGGAGAACATGGTGGCGGTGCGGCGGACTTCACCCAGGGACCCCTTGCGCATGAGGACACGGGATTGCGGGTCGCTCCAGTTCACGCGGAAGATCTCGATCGGGGCATCGTCGAAATCGCCGGCCCCGAGACGATCTTCATCGAGACGGTCGGAGACGAGGGCACTTTCGACCTCGAGATTGTCCACGGAGAGGCCAACCGTCGAGCGCAGCTCGGTTGGGCTGAAGCCGGATGCGGCCTCGAACAGTGTTCCATCGAACAGGAGGTCCCGGTCGTGGTCAGTGAAGCCGAGGGCTGGGCCTGTGCCGGGCGTGATGCGCCAGCACCAGCACAAGGTGGTGGTGCCGCTGTCGAGGTGGGCCTGGAACGCGGGGGGAAGTGTCTTCATCGGTCTGGTCCAGCGAAGTGTTGGAAACCTGCGGAGAGGGGGATCCGGATTTCAAATCCTGATCTCGACGATGGGGATCGCGGGGATGGCGCCGTGGCGGAAGCCGGTGAGATTGAGCTCCAGCTTGTCGGTGTCGAAGCGCACGGGGACATCGAAGGCGAAGCCGGCGGTGATGGCTGCGCCAGGCGGGGGAATGGCCGAGGGCATGAACGTCATGATGCCGGTTGTGGTGTCGATCTGGACATCCGTGCCGAGTGTCCGAGGGGTGCCGTCGATGGCGATCAGCGCGGTTCCTGCAACGGGCTTGCGGATCGCGCGGTCATAGGGAGCGAACTGGCTGCCGTAATGCTTGACAAGCTGGAAGGTGGCCGTCGTGCCGTCGCTGATGCCGATGTGCTGGTCGGTGGCGGCCGGGGTCTGCCCGGGCGGGCAGGATTTCCAGTCGGCGGCGTCCTTCCAGCGAAACCCATGGAGGCGGCCGCGGCGCTCCTCGAAGAAGCCGATGACGGCGTGCAGGTCGTCGAGGGACCGCAGGCCATAGCCGGCATTGTAGGTGCGCCGGGCATCAGCCCAGCGGGCGTTGCGTTCCTCGAAACCGGAGCCGAGGACGACAACATCGGTGCGGCGCTCCGGTCCGCCGGTCGCACCGAGGGAGATGGCGGTGGGGAAGCGGACCTCGTGAAAGGACATGGGGTCTCCTTTGGCGTGCGGACAGGGCCGAGGCGGCCAGCGGATCAGAGATTGCGCTGCCCCTGGGCCACGGCGCGATTGAGCATGGCGGCGATCTGGGTTTCAGACCGGCGGAAGCTCTCGCTGTCCGGTGTGGTGACGTTGAAGATCACGGGGGCGGCTGAACTGGTGGCCATGCCGGGCGGGACCAACTGCGGCTGGCCAGCGGCACTGCTCGTGTTGCTCGCCAGGTTGGTTGCCTGCCCGGGGGTGATGGTGAGTGGCAAGGCTGCGGGGGCAGCGAGACCTGTGCCGGACACCAGGGATTGGGCCGCGCTTGTCAGGCCGCTGCCGATGAGGCCCTGCAGTGCGCCGCCAAGTGCGTTCTGGAGCGGGCTGAAGGCAGCGTTGAGGGTGAGGCGCGAGAGGCTCAGCGCCAGTTGGCGGATGACGTCTCCAACATTCCGGCCCTGCACGGCGAGGCCCAGGAAGGCGGTGGTGAGCGTGCGCCCGAACTGACGGGCCGCACGATCGGAGATGGCGAGTTCGCTTGAGAGTTCCTTCTGGTTGGCAAGCAACCCGGCGACTTCGCTGGATGCCTGGGCGATGTTGTTCGGGGAGGTTTCCAGGGTGCCGGATGGCTCGGATGATGAAGGCATATGGGGGGTCCCGTCAGGAATGCGGAAAAGGTGTGTCGGGATGGCGCTGCATCAAGGCATCGAGCGCTGTGCGGTCGAGCCTGCCGGACCGGGAGGGCGTGCCGGTGAGGCCGCGGACCGCTGCCGCCAGTTCGCGCGGGGTCATGCTCCAGAACACGGAAGGGGGATGACGCAGGACGCCGAGGCCGGTTGCCATCACATCGTGCCAGGGAAAGGGGCGGGTGCCGGATCGACCTCGCCCTTGGCCATGGACGGCGAGGATGGTGCTTCGGCAGTGGCGGTTTCCGATGTGCCAAAGGTCGCTGCGAGAAGGCGGGTGACGGTATCGACGAAACCGGCGACTCCGTTGTCCATGCGCATGTGGTCAACATCGGTGTCGCGGACGTCGTGGCCGGCCCCCCTGAGCCCGGCAGCGACAACGCGGATGGTATCGCGAGCAGCGAGACGACCGGTCGCGAGGCGGTTGGCAAGCGCAAGCATGTCTTCCGCGCCGAACGTGTTTTCGAGTTCGGCAAGGGCGCCGAGCGTCAGGCAAAGGGTCATCGGCCTGCCGTCGATCACGGCCTCGATCTCGCCACGGTGGGGGTTGGGCATGAGGATGTCTCCTGTTCGGATATGGAAGGGAGGCGTCAGATGGCGGTGAATGCCAGTTCGCCTGCCGAGGCGAGGGTCATGTCGAATGTCACTTCGCCATCGTGCTGGCCGGCCAACTCGAAGGCCGTGATCTGGAACGGACCCTGGATGCTTCCGAAGTCCGGGATGATCACCTGCCAGTTGGCGATGACACCGCCGAAAACGAAACTGCGCACGATTTCGTCGGAGGCTTCGTCCTTGAAGATTCCGGCGCCCTGGATGCGTGCGCTCCTGGCACCCGCACCGGACAACAGTTCCCGCCAGCGACCGGCGGACTCCGAATGGGTGATGTCGACCGTCTCGGTGTTGAAGGCGATGGAGCGGGATCTCAGCCCCGCGAGGGTGGTGAAGGTGCCGAGGCCGGTCGCGTCGGCCTTGAGGAGAAGATCCTTGCCTTTCTGGGCTGTCATGGCGGTTCTCTGCTTTCAGGATGGTTCGTGGTGGATGCCGGTGTTGGCTATGCGGGTTCGGTCACCGCGCGGAAGCGGACGATGCCGTGGTAGGTCACACCGTCCGGCTCGCGGCGGGCTTCCGAGAACTGGTGGCGCAGGTTGATCAGGCGATGGCCGACGAGGGGCAGGGACTGGTCGTGCAGCGCCATTTCGATGGCGGCCATGATGGCGTGGGTCTCGTTGCGTCCGCTGGCGCGGGACCAGACATGGAGGGTCAGAAGGTGCTCGTGACCGTCCTCGGTGCCCGTGCTCCAGTCGCGCAGGGTGGATTGCCCGAGCGTGAGGTAGGGAAAGGGTGTCTTCCGGGGAACGTCGTCGTAGATGCGCGGAGCGCCGAGGACCGCAAGGAGAGCGGGATCCGTGGAGAGCGCCGCGTGGACGGCCTGCTGGAGGGCCCAGGATGGATTGGACATGCGGCTAGGCCCCCATGTCACGGCCATCGGGGAAAGGTGGCTCCGATGGTGGGCGGGCGGGCCTGGCCGGTGTGCGCTTGTCCCTGTTGCGGTCGCGTGCAGGCGAAAGCCTGCGTAAGAACTCCGTGATGCTGGTGACAAGGATCGAGACCAGCATCCGCTGGAAGAGCGGAAGGAACAGACGGGTCAATGGATTCACAGCAACTCCTCCTGGCACTGGCAGCGCAGGATGCGGCGGCTCTCGTCGATGTCGCGGACGGCGATGATCTGGAAGAGGCGGGCGCCGAGGCGGAAGCGCATGGCGGGAGTGATGCCGGGCCGATGGCGGATGGTGATCTCGTGGGTGATCTCGCCCGACCTCTGTTCGCCGATCACCCGCTCGCGGCCGTGGGCAGGCTGGATGTCGGCCCAGACGGTTGCGGTGGTGGTCCACGTGACGACGCCGCCACCGCCGCCATCGGGCGTGCGCTGTGGCGTCTCGAGCGCGAG
>JBKDZY010000070.1:0-1747 GCA_047971765.1 Hyphomicrobiaceae bacterium
CGCCCCCACGCAAGGCGAAGGCCTCAAGGACACGATCCGCGTCGCGGGTGACCTTGGTATTCAAACCGTCCGCACCATGTCGGGCCTGCCCGCAGGGTCGGCGGGTGACAAGCTGCCCAACTGGGTGGTATCTTCCTGGCCGCCAGAGACGCAGGCGATCCTGCGTTACCAGTGGGAAGACGTGCTGGCCCCGTTCTGGAGCGAAATTTCCGACCTGTGCCGAGAACACGGCGTCGAGAAGATCGCGCTGGAACTTCATGGCAACCAGTGTGTCTACAACGTCCCCTCGCTGTTCAAACTGCGTGAAATGGTCGGACCGACCATCGGCGCGAACCTCGACCCGTCGCACCTGTTCTGGATGGGCGCCGATCCCCTGATCGCCGCCGAGGCGCTTGGCGAGGCAGTCTATCATGTCCACGCCCAGGATACGATGCTGAACGCCCCGGTGCAGGCGACGACCTCGCTGCTCGAGAACGGCTCTCTCATGGACATCCCTGCGCGGTCGTGGAGCTACATTACCCTTGGCTTCGGCCACGGCGAAGAATGGTGGCGGCAGTTCTGTTACCGGCTGAAGATGGGCGGCTATGACGGCTGGCTGTCGATCGAGCACGAGGACGTGCTTTTGAACTCACTCGAAGGGTTGGAGAAATCCGTCACCCTTTTGCAAGGCGTGATGCCCATCGCGCCCTCTGACTACAAACCCCAAGACATCTGAGGAGGACCCCATGGCTGAATGGATTGATGCCTGCGCAGCAGACGATATCGACGCAGAAGACGTAACCCGGTTCGACCACAACGGCCGCACCTTCGCGATCTACCGCAGCCCTGACGATGAATACTTTTGCACCGACGGGCTATGCACCCACGAGAACATCCACCTCGCAGACGGTCTTGTCATGGACTACGAAATCGAGTGCCCCAAGCACAACGCGTTGTTCGACTACCGTTCCGGCGAAGTGCTCCAGGCGCCGGCTTGCGTGAACCTGAACACCTATCCCGCCAAGGTCGAAGGCGGGCGCGTGTTGATCGAAATCTAAAATGACACAACCCTTCCAACTCGCAGCCTGCGCGGAAATGCTCTGGCCGGAGAAGCCGATCGACTGGCGCGCTACGCGTCTGACGGAGATGGGCTTCGGGGTCGGTCTTTGGAACTGGCCCGACCACGACCTCGACAAACTCGAAAAGGTCGGGGCGAACTATACCATCATGAACGGCTATCTGGAGGGGTGCCTTGCCGATGATGAAGGCGCCGATATGCTGCTTGCCTCGGCGCGGGAAACCGCGCAGGTCGGCAAACGCCTCGGCGTCGACCGGCTTAACCTGCATGGCACTAGCCTCGGTGACGGTGGCATTCCGATCTGGCAACACGATGTGGTCGACGGAAAAATGTGGCTCAAGGCCCGGGATACCCTGAACCGCATCTGCGACATGGCCGAGAAGGAAGGCGTGGTATTCACGCTGGAGAACCTGAACCTGCTCGACCACCCCGGCTGTCCCTTTGGATCCACCGAGGACGTGCTGGCGCTGGTGTCGGCCATCGACCGGCCACAACTGCGCATCAACCTCGACTTCTACCACACGCAGATCGGCGAAGGCGATCTGCTGCGCTGGTGCGAGAAGTGTCTGCCATGGATCGGTGAGGTGCAGGTCGCGGACAATCCCGGCCGCTGCGAGCCGGGCACGGGCGAGATCAATTACCGCGGCGTGGCGAAGGGTTTGCTGGCCATGGGCTACACCGGCCCCGTCG
>JBKDZY010000071.1:0-1832 GCA_047971765.1 Hyphomicrobiaceae bacterium
GGCAGCGCTAAAGGCGTCGTTCCGCACATTGTCGGCAAGGCATTCCTCGACCATTTCAAGATCACCGAAGGATCAGCGGAGGCCTATGCGCTGACCTACAACGACTTTGCCGAACTCGCACGGAACTACGGGCGCATGGGCGGCCTCGACCGCATTGCGACCATCGTCAAGGCCATCCGCGCGGAGCGCGATGGCCGGACCCTGTTCCTGGATGGCGGCGACACCTGGACCAATTCCTGGACATCGCTGCAGACCAAGGGCCAGGACATGGTGGACATCATGGCGGGTCTCAAACCGGACGCGATGACGGGGCACTGGGAATTCACGCTCGGCGACGAGCGGGTCACCGAACTCAGCAAGCAGATCGCGTTTCCGTTTCTCGCGCAGAACATCCGCGACACGGAGTTCGAGGATCGGGTCTTCCCGGCCCAGAAGATGTTCGAGCGCGGCGGCGTCCGCATTGCCGTCATCGGCCAGGCCTTCCCGTTCACGCCCATTGCCAATCCGCGCTGGATGATCCCGAAATGGACCTTCGGCATTCGCGAGAGCGATCTGGCTGACGAAGTGGAGAGCGCGCGCAAGGCCGGTGCCGATCTGGTCGTGCTGCTCTCGCACAACGGGTTCGACGTGGACAAGAAGGTGGCGCGGCTCATCCCGGGCATCGATGTCATCCTGTCCGGCCACACGCACGATGCGGTGCCGCAGCCGACAAAGGTGGGCAAGACGCTGATCATCGCGTCGGGCTCCAACGGCAAGTTCGTCTCGCGCCTTGACCTCGTCGTGCAGGGCAAGGAGATCAAGGGCTTCCAATACCGGCTGATCCCGGTGTTTTCCGATGTCATCACGCCGGACAGCGACACGGCCGCCACCATCGCGAAACACCGCGCGCCCTACGCCAAGGACCTCTCCCGCGTCCTTGGCAAGACCGAGACGCTGCTCTACCGGCGGGGCAACTTCGACGGGACGCTCGACAACATCATCTGTGACGCCATCCTGACCGAGCGGGACGCCCAGATCGCGTTGTCGCCCGGCATCCGCTGGGGCACGAGCCTGCTGCCGGGCCAGGACATCACCTTCGAAGACATCACCAACGCCACGGCCATGACCTACCCGGCCTGCTACCGCAGCGAAATGACCGGCAAGCGGCTGAAGGAGGTGCTCGAGGACGTGGCCGACAACATCTTCAACCCGGATCCGTTCTACCAGCAGGGCGGCGACATGGTGCGGACCGGAGGGCTCGGCTACACCATCGACGTCACCAAGTCGATCGGAAGTCGCATTTCAGGCATGACGCTGCTGAAGACGGGCGAAGCCATCGACCCGGGAAAAAGCTACGTCGTCGCGGGCTGGGCCAGCATCAACCAGGCAACCGAAGGCCCGCCGATCTGGGACGTCGTGGCCAGGCACATCGAAGCCCAGAAAATCGTTCGTCCTGTCGAAAACGACTCCGTCAAGATCATCCGAGCATGACCGGCGGCGCCGTCAGCGCTGAAAAAAAGCGAGGATCGCCACATGAAAAAAGCAACCGATAGCGGTGGCAAGCCGTATCCCGGCACGAACCGGCGCCGCTTCCTCGCTGGATCACTCGCGGGTGGCCTGGCCGCCGCCGGCGGCGCCGGCGAGGCGCTCGCCAGACGCCGGCGCAATCCGCTGGAGCCCGATCCCGCAGACCAGCCGCCCAACGTTCCCGACTGGTCGAAGACACTTGGCGACGGCGTCGCCGATCACCCCTACGGGATGCCATCCAAGTTCGAATCCAAGGTTGTCCGCCGTGATGTCGAGTGGTTGACGGCGTCACGGCAGAGTTCGGTCAATTTCTCGCCGATCCACGA
>JBKDZY010000072.1:0-4227 GCA_047971765.1 Hyphomicrobiaceae bacterium
AGACGCCGACGCGCAATGAACGCCCCGATCCGTTCGGAAGCATGCAGACGCCGCGCACGAGTTGGTCGGCATGGCGCGGATCAACGCCCAGATTCATCGAGATCTCGATGGTCTCGTCGAATTTGGCCTTGGCGCAGGACTTGATGACCTTCACGGCCTCCTCAATCGGGTAGGCCTTGTTGCGGTCAACCTCGCTGCGCAGCGCGGCAAGACGCTTGCCGCCAGCCAGGCGCGTTGCCCTGATCTTTTCCGGTGTCATAGCCATCGTGCGCTTACTCCACCACCTTGAGGCCCATGGACCGCGCCGAACCCGCCAGAGTACGGGCTGCAGCGTCCACGTCGCTTGTGTTCATGTCCTTGATCTTCGATGCGGCGATCTCGCGCAACTGGGCCATCGTAACCTGCCCGGCAACGGCGCGACCCGGCTCCTTGGAACCAGAGCCCGGCTTGCCGGTCGGCTTCAGGCCAGCGGCCTTCTTGATCAGGAAGGTGGCGGGCGGCAAACGCATCTCGAACGTGAAAGATCGGTCGGTATAAACCGTGATCTTCACCGGGATCGGCGTGCCCTGCTCGATATCCTTGGTCTTGGCGTTGAAGGCCTTGCAGAACTCCATGATATTGACGCCGCGCTGACCAAGCGCCGGACCGATTGGCGGCGCAGGATTGGCGGCGCCGGCTGGCACCTGCAAACTGATGTAACCGTCTATCTTCTTTGCCATCTCTATCCCCTGACCACATGATGTGGCTCGGTTGGCGGGGATTTCTCCCCAGGGTTAGCGGTCAACGGGCTGGCAGCCCTCCCGCACACTCGAGACCCGGCCGGCATGGCCGCAATCCCGCCTCGCATGACACCAGCCACAAGGCCGGCGGCACACAAACTTTCGAGCCGGTTCAGCCCGCGATCTTCTCCACCTGCCCGAACTCGAGATCGACCCGGGTGGCGCGACCGAAGATCATCACCGCCACTTTCAGGCGGGCGCGCTCTTCGTCGACCTCTTCGACCTGGCCACTGAACGAAGCAAACGGACCGTCGGAAACCTTGACCTGCTCGCCCACCTCATAGGTGACGGACGGCTTGGGACGCTCCACGCCCTCCTTGACCTGGTTCAGGATGCGCATGGCCTCCTCTTCGGAGATCGGCACCGCCTTGTTGTCCGACCCGAGGAAACCCGTCACCTTCGGTGTGTTCTTGATCAGCAGATGGGCCTGATCCGTCATTTCCATCTTCACGAGAACATAGCTGGGAAACAGCTTGCGCTCAGAATGGACCTTGCGCCCGCGCCGCACCTCGATCACGTCTTCGGATGGCACCAGGACCTCTTCGAAGAGATGTTCGAGATTTGCCGCCTTGGCGCGCTCCTTGATCTGGTCCGCCACCTTCTTCTCGAAATTCGAGTAGGCGTGCACGATGTACCAGCGCTTCGCCATTCTGGCCTCTTCTCCAGCCTATTGCAGAAGCGCCCAGCGCCTCTTGATCCATCACATCCGAGTGGTCAGGCTGCTGCCCGCCCAATCATCACAGGCGACCTTTGAATACCCCAATGAGCCGCAAAATTCCTCAGGCTCTCCGCTACCGGCCTATCCCCAGCACCCATTGGACGGCAGAACCGATGGCGAGATCCGACAACGTGAAAAACGCAGCCGCCAGCGCCACCATGACCAGCACCATGGCAGACGTCACCCAGATCTCCTTCCAGGTGGGCCAGGTCACCTTGGCAACTTCCTGACGCACTTCCTGGACGAACTGGAACGGGTTTATTGCCATCTGCACCTACCTTCGCAGCCATCGACACATATTCGCCGACGCATCGGGCCAAAGCATTCCAGCACACCAGCCCGCAATCGCGAGAGATGGCAGGGGCGGAGGGTCTCGAACCCCCAACCTTCGGTTTTGGAGACCGACGCTCTACCAATTGAGCTACACCCCTCCAGGCACGACCGGACGACCGCACGCAACTCATTGATTTTGACCGGCCGCGCTCGATTTCGATCGGCTGCCCTCACGAGTAAACGCCCGTCAACCGATAAATTCGACCTTGCGACGTCGCGGCTTTCGCTGGGCAACGTCGCTATCGAACCTCGTTTTTCAGGCTGTTCGGAGAGTTGTTATAGAGCGGCATTTCATTGTGCACAAGCGAAAAGAAACAATAATTTCTTGACAGCTTCCATCTTGCCTGAATCGGCGCACAATCTCGGAACATTAATCGAACAAACGACTGTGTGCGTTACTCACGCCACGGCTCGACCACCACGGCCGTACCATAGGCCAAGACCTCTGTTACACCCGCATTGATCTCGTTGGCGTCGTAGCGCATGGCCAGGATGGCATTCGCGCCCATGTCCCGCGCGTTCGCCAGCAACTTCTCATGGGCCTCGGAGCGGGCATCCTCGGCCAGGCGGGTATAAATGGTGATATTGCCGCCTTTGATAGTCTGCAGGAAGGCGCCAAGGCCTGCAACAATATTACGTGACCGGACGACAACCCCACGGGCGATTCCCAGATGCTCGACAACCCGAAACCCTGAGATGTCATTGGTTGTCGTGACCAGCATCCCACTCCCCCAAAAGAAAACCGATCCCGATTATCCGACCGGACCGAATGCTCGACTTATGCGGCCAAGTCACTTCTTTTCCTGGCGCGCTGCTCGCGCCTCATTGATGAGCTTGTCCATGGCCTCGAGATGCTCGCACGCCTCGTCGAATTCGTTGCACTCAAGGCAAACATAAATTCGCGCAATCAACCCCGTTACGCTGAGTTGCAGCTCCTCAGCAACGCGAAGCCTGTCTTCTGCCAGTTCGATAAGTCGCTCGTCAGCTGACGACAAATTCGTGCTCATCGCGATAGACCAATTCCGGCAAAGCCTCACTCGGTCCGGACTGTTTGCGCTTCGCGAGATCAGCGGATCAAGGCCCGGGCCGCAGTCGCGGCCTGGGCGCTTCCACCGGCCCCGGAAACGCCATGAAGAGGCGCCCGATCCTGTTTTTTTCGGGCGCCTCGGGCCTTTTTGTCCGGGGACTATTCGAGGATCTTGGTGACGACCCCGGCGCCGACGGTGCGGCCACCTTCGCGGATGGCGAAGCGCACGCGCTCTTCCATCGCGATCGGCTGGATCAGCTGAACCTCAAACTCGGCGTTGTCCCCCGGCATCACCATTTCCGTGCCTTCCTTCAACGTCACCACACCCGTAACGTCCGTCGTCCGGAAGTAGAACTGAGGACGGTAGTTGTTGAAGAACGGCGTGTGGCGACCACCCTCATCCTTCGTCAGGATGTAGGCTTCAGCCATGAACTTCGTGTGCGGCTTCACAGAGCCCGGCTTGCACAGAACCTGGCCACGCTCGACCGAATCCTTGTCGATGCCGCGCAGAAGGCAACCCACGTTGTCGCCCGCGACGCCCTCGTCAAGAAGCTTGCGGAACATCTCAACGCCCGTAACCGTCGTCTTCTGCGTGTCGTGAAGACCCACGATCTCGGCTTCCTCGCCCACCTTGATCTTGCCACGCTCAATGCGGCCCGTCACAACCGTGCCACGGCCAGAGATCGAGAACACGTCTTCGATCGGCATCAGGAACGCCTGGTCAATCGGACGCTCAGGCAGAGGAATGTACTCGTCAAGCGCATTGTAAAGCGCAACGATCGCCTCGTCCGCTAGCGGGCCCTTCTCGCCGTTCAGCGCCTTGATCGCAGCCCCACGGATCACAGGAACGTCGTCGCCCGGGAACTGGTACTGCTTCAGAAGCTCCCGAACCTCGAGCTCAACCAGATCCAGAAGCTCTTCGTCATCCACCACATCGCACTTGTTCAGGAACACGACGATGTACGGAACACCGACCTGGCGCGCCAGAAGGATGTGCTCGCGCGTCTGCGGCATCGGGCCGTCAACCGCGGAAACAACCAGAATGGCGCCGTCCATCTGCGCCGCGCCCGTGATCATGTTCTTCACGTAGTCAGCGTGACCTGGGCAATCAACGTGCGCGTAATGACGGTTCTCCGTCGCGTACTCGACGTGGCTCGTCGCAATCGTCAGGATCTTCGTCGGGTCGCGACGACCCTGGCTCTCGGACGCCTTCGCTACCTCGTCATACGCAATCGCTGTCTTCGTCCACCCGCGATCCGCGGATACCTTCGTCAACGCTGCCGTCAACGTCGTCTTGCCGTGGTCAACGTGGCCGATCGTGCCTACGTTGCAATGCGGCTTGTTACGATCGAACTTTTCCTTGGCCATCG
>JBKDZY010000073.1:0-2716 GCA_047971765.1 Hyphomicrobiaceae bacterium
CGGGTATCAAGATGTCCTACGCCGGCGTGCACAGCGAGCAGGTTCTTGCCGATCTTCTGGTCTATCTGAGGACCCTTTCGGACAAGCCCGAGGCATTGCCTGCGATTCCCGCCGCGGCGCCTGCCAAGGGCGGCGCTGCAGCGCCTGCGGCTGCCAAAGCCAAGGATGGCGCTGCGCCCAAGGCTGAGGAGACCAAGAAGCCTGCCGAAGCCCCCGCAGCGCCCAAGGCCGCGGAAGAAAAGAAATAATTCAGCCTTCCTCGCCTGACATCTTCCCGGTGTCATGTGAGTGTTGAAAGATGCAATAGGCTGGAGCCCATGGTTCCAGCCTATTTTTCGTTCAAGGGGGCAACAGTGACACGACGCAAGGGTCGCTCTATTCTGCCCTCCGGCCTTCCCGGCCCCATGCGGTTCCCGTCTGTCATGGTCATGCTTCAGGAGGTCATCCGCCTTGCCCTTCCCCCAGTGCTCCGGTCATTCCGCGTTGCCTTGCGTCCGTCCACAGGTCATCTGGACTACAATTAACCTGGCTGGTGCACGGCGGTTTTCCATTCCTGGGTCTGCACTACAAGAAAGAAGCGTAGAAAAAATCGGCTGCACGTCAAACGACAGCCATCAACTTCCGCCGTAACACGAGTGATGAGAAACAACTTGAAAACGATTGGCGCGCGTCTGAGCGCAAACCTGTTTGCTATCGCTTTCATTCTAGGATCGGTAGCGACCGCTTCCCTGGCCGATGGCACCCAGCACCATCATGCGCTGTCATTGATCGGCGACCCCAAGACACCAAAGGGTTTCAAGTACTTTCCCTGGGTCAATCCGGACGCACCGAAGGGCGGCGATGTACGGCTGAGAGCTCTCGGCACGTTCGACAGCCTCAATCGTTTTTCCCTCAAGGGCGTCGCGGCGGCCGGCCTGTCGTTGATCTACACACCGTTGATGATTTCGAGCCTGGACGAGCCTTCCGCAGAGTACGCGATGGTTGCGGAATGGGTGAGCTATCCGGCCGACTATTCGTCGGCGACCTTCAAGTTGCGCAAAGAGGCACGCTTCCAGGATGGCACGCCGATAACGCCCGAGGACGTCATCTTCACGCTGGACGCGATCAAGAAGGCCAATCCGCGCTACCGGCTCTACTACAAGAATGTCGTTCGCGCGGAAAAAGTCGGCGATGACCTGGTGACGTTCGTCTTTGACGGTCCCGGCAACCGCGAGCTGCCGCAGATTGTCTCGTCGTTGTCGATCCTGCCGACGCATTTCTGGACCGGCAAGGACGCCAATGGCGTCCCGCGCGATCTATCGAAGTCGTCGCTGGAAATTCCGCTCGGGTCAGGACCCTACCGGATCACCAAGGTCGATCCGGGACGCAGTATCTCCTACGAGCGCGTGAAGGACTGGTGGGCGAAGGATCTCCCCTCGGTCAAGGGTCAGTACAATTTCAACACCATCACCTATGTCTATTATCGCGACCGGCTTCCCGCGTTCGAAGGTTTCAAGACAGGCGAGACGGACTTCTGGCCGGAGAACAGCGCCAAGGGCTGGGCGACGGAGTTCGATTTCGATGCCGTCAGGGACGGCATGGTGAAACGCGAACTGATCCCGAATGGCGACATCAAGTCCATGCAGGGGTTCGCCTTCAATCTGCGCCGGCCCCAGTTCCAGGAGCGGCGCGTGCGCGAAGCGTTCAACCTCGCCTTCAATTTCGAGTGGGCCAACAAGTCGATGTTCTACGACCAGTACCGGCGCTCGAACAGCTATTTCGGGAACACGGAACTGGCGTGCCACGGACTGCCCGAGGGCGAGGAGTTGCAGATCCTGAAATCTGTGGCCAAGGACCTGCCGCCGGGCATCCTCAAGTCGGCCTACGAGAACCCGGTCAACGACAAGCCGACATCGTTCCGCAAGCATATGCGCCAGGCGGCGAAACTCCTCGATGAAGCCGGCTGGAAGATCGTCGATGGGGTGCGGACCAACGCCAAGGGCCAGAAGCTCGAAGCCGAAGTCATGCTTGTCCAACCAAGTTTCGAACGGCTCGTCCTGGCCTACAAGGCGGAGCTCGCGAAACTCGGGATCATCATTTCGGTACGTATCGTCGACAGCGCGCAATATATCCAGCGCGTCAAGTCGTTCGACTACGACATCATCGTGTGGGGGTTTCCGCAGTCGCACTCGCCGGGCAACGAACAGCGCGATTTCTGGGGATCTTCGTCCGCAGACCAGTCCGGCTCCTATAACATCCTCGGCATCAAGAACCCGGCGATCGACGCCGTGATCGACAAGATCATCTATGCCAAGAGCCGGCAGCATCTTGTCGCAGCGACACGGGCGCTCGACCGGATCCTGTTGTGGGAACACTATGTCGTTCCACAATTTCATTCCCCATTCGATCGTATTGCCTATTGGGACAAGTTCGACCGCCCGCTGCGCCTGCCGGCGCACGTCGCTCCGCTGGAGGCATTCCCCCGGGTCTGGTGGTATGACGGCGCGGCCGCATCGCGATTGAAGAAGAAACGTTGATCGCGTCGGCGTGCATGACGAAGAAGGAACTCAGCTTGACGACACCCTGGCAAAAGCTTCCAGTTGTCCTGGCCCTGCTGCTCGTGGCGCTCGTGGTGCCGATGGGCAGCATTTCAACTCCCGCCGCGGCAGAACCGCGCTACGGCATTTCGATATTCGGCGACCTGAAGTACCAGCCGGGCTTCAAGCATTTCGACTAT
>JBKDZY010000074.1:0-8647 GCA_047971765.1 Hyphomicrobiaceae bacterium
GGCGGGCATGGGATGCATGGCGGCCCTGGAAACCGAGAAATATCTGGCTGCCCTGCACAGCGAAACCGCTGCCGCGGAATGATCTCTCTCTAAGTCAACGCAACAACGGCTGAATGTCGAATCGAATGGACTGGGACAAGCTACGGATCTTTCATGCGGCCGCCGAGGCTGGCAGCTTCACCCACGCGGGCGAGTCGCTGCGCATGAGCCAATCGGCAGTGAGCCGCCAAGTGTCGGCGCTGGAAAAGGATTTGGGCATCTCGCTTTTCCACCGGCATGCGCGCGGGCTCGTCCTCACCGAGCAGGGAGATATCCTGTATCGCACCGCAGCGGATGTCCTGAACAGGCTCCAGACGGCAGAAACCCTGCTGTCCGACTCCACCACCAAGCCCGCTGGCGAACTGCGGATCGCCTCGTCCGTCAGCCTCGGAGCTGTCTGGGTGACGCAGCGGATTCGCGAGTTCCTCGATGTCTATCCCGATATTCGCGTCGAACTGATCCTGAGTGACGATCCCGTGGATTTGTCCATGCGCGTGGCTGATGTGGCCGTGACCGCCCGCGAGCCGCAGCAAAGCGATCTCATCCGCAGGCCGCTGTTCTCCATGCAGATACATGCCTTTGCATCTGCCAACTACATCCGCAAGCATGGCGCGCCGCAGAACATCAGCGAGCTCGACAACCACAGATTGGTGTCGTTCATGGGGCACCCGCCGGCACACTTGACGACCATTAATGAGCTTGAAACGATCGGTTGCGAGGACGGCCACACGCGAGTTCCCGCGTTCCGGGCGTCAACCGTGCTCGCTGTGAAATATGCAATCCGTTCGGGCGTCGGAATTGGTCTCATTCCGGATTACCTTACGGAAGAGGAAAATGATTTCGTGCCGGTGCTTCGCGATCACGAATTCGCGCGCCTGCCTGTATATTTTGTCTATCCCGAGGAATTGAAGACCGCGAAAAAGGTCCAGGTTTTCCGTGACTTCGTGGTCACGAAAGCACGCCAATGGAAATACTGAGCAAATAGACATGCGCGGAGCGCATATCATTCATGCGCCCGCCCGGATTGCTGGCGAGACGGTGTCATCGTACATTTAATTTAGCTGTGACGGACAGCTATTGAAGGTCGTACCCTCCCTTTGACGCCTTCATCTATGCTTCCCTAGGAGCGTAGAAAATGACTAGATACCGGGCTCAGTTGATCTGAGACCCGGTTCTTTTTTTCTGGCAGAAATATTTTGGAGCGCCCGTAAAAAATGTTTTCGGGCCCTACGCGCTGCCACGCAATCCACGTATTAAAAGCACTGTGAGGAAAGGGCGTCTCCTGGACGCACAGCCGGACATTGGCGTGGAGAAAAAGGCAGAAATGGAAAATTGGACCGAAACCTATCGTGGCACGGTTAGCGCCTGGGAATGCGATATCGTCGAGCATTTCACCATCGCCTATTATTTCGAGAAATTCGCCGACGCGACGCGCAATTTCGTGGAACTGCTGGGCGTGGCGGACAATCTGCTTCCATCGGTTGGCGCAGCCGGCTCGCGCGTCCATGTCGCATTCCAGCACGAGCTGCGCGCAGGCTCGGCATTCCATATCGTCAGCGCCATTGTCGCGCTCGACGCCGACCGGATGCAACTCGGCCACCAGTTGATTGATTCGGCGGCCGGACGCACGGTGTCCTGGGTGAGCGAAACGCTGCCGCTTCCCAAGGCGCTGACGCAGGCGGAGCGGACACGGCTTGCTGGCCTGGCAGTCGCATGGCCGGGGCCTGAAGTGCCGCAACCACTCACCACGCTGCCGCAGCTTGGTGCGCTGACGTGCCGCGAGCGTGTCAAGCCGTCGGAGATCGACGAGGCGGGGTATCTGTCCGCGTCCGACCATGTCCACCGGTTCTCAGGCGCTGGCATGCACTTCCTCACGTCGATCGGCATGAACGGAACGTACATGAGCGAGAATCGCCGCGGCTTCTCCACCTTCATGCTCGATTTCGTCGTCACCGACCGGGCCCGGCCTGGCGAGCGGACCGATGTCCACACGGCCCCCGCGCGCCTCGGAAACACCTCGATGGCTTACCTGCACCGCATGCTGGCCGCAGACGGTCGCCCGCTCGCCTCGATGCTGCAGTCCGGTGTCCATCTCGATCTCGATGTGCGGCGGCCGACACCATTGCCCGATCAGGTTCGCGCCAATATCGAAGCCATCCTTGGCAAGTGATGATCGCAACGGGAGCGGCGCGCGACCATCGAGGTCGGCCGTGACCCTGCTGCTTGCAGTTGGGTCCGCGAGCGTGTCTCATTTGGCGTGATCCGCGACCGAAGCAGTGTCTGGCTGGTGCTGCCGCTCCCGGAAGCCCCGACAACAACAGGAGCCTCAAGATGCAGTTCACATCGCTGGGAAGGACGGGGCTCAAGGTGTCGGTGGCCGGGCTCGGCTGTGGCGGCAACAGTCGCATCGGTCTCGGCAGCGGCAAGACTGAAGCAGAATCGATTGCGCTGGTGCGCGCCGCCCGTGACCTGGGGGTGAACTACTTCGACACCGCCGCGCTCTATGGCACCGAGCCGATCCTCGGCAAGGCGATCCACCGCAGTGAGCGTCACGAAGTCGTCTTCTCGAGCAAGGCGCACATTCATGGCAGTGACCGGCAGGGTTCAGCCCTGCGTCCGGTGGCGGATGTCATTGCCAGTCTCGACCAGTCACTCAGGAGCCTCAACACCGACTACCTTGATGTCTTCATGCTGCACGGTGTGGTGCCCGCGGCCCTTTCGCCGGCCAACTCGGATATCGTGCCGGCATTGTTGAAGGAGAAGGCCAAGGGCAAGTTCCGCCACCTGGGCATCACCGAGACGGCCGCCCGTGATGCCGACACGCCATGCTCGATCGCGCCTTGGACGACCCTCACTGGGAGGTCGTGATGCTGGCTTTCCACCTCATGCACCAGAATGCGCGCCGGGTCGTCTTTCCGCGTACCCGCGACCGGGGGATCGGCACGCTGCTGATGTTCGTCGTTCGCAACATTTTCTCCCGGCCCGAGTTGTTGGCTGAAACAGTGCGGCGACTGGCGGCGGACGGCGCAGTTCCGGAAAATCTCGGGATGAAAGAGCAGCCCCTTGACTTTCTTGTGCATCCCGATGGTGCCGAAAGCCTCATCGACGCGGCCTACCGCTTCGTAAGGCACGAGCCGGGTGTTGATGTCGTGCTGTTTGGCACCAGCAGCATCGGGCACCTCAAGTCGAATATTGCCTCGATAGTGAGGCCACCCCTGCCGGATGCGGATCGTGCCCGCATCTCGGAGTTGTTCCAGGATCTGGTCGGTGTTGGTCTCGACCTGCCCGACTACGTGCGCAAGAGCGGCTGATGCCCTTGTGTGTGACAGGATTGGGCAACGCCAGGGCATGTCCGCAGCACATGTCCGGCGGGCAGCCATTTTTGCCCGCAAAACATGCACAGTGTCCGGTCGCGCATCATCGTTTCCGATTAAAAAATGATCATAATTCTTTCTGTGACTAAAAAATAGTCATGGACTGGTATCCGCCAGGGACAGCCAACGGCCGGATGTAGCCCTTCGGGCATCTTCGGGGATCGGAAATACCACGTAGAGTCAGTGGCTTGTATCAACGCGGCACACGCCCGTCCATGCCGGGCCTCGAATTGGCACACCCGTTGCAAATTGGATCGCATCTTAAGCCCTCAGTCGGAGGAAATGGATGTCGATTACAAGACGTGGACTGCTCGGCAGCGCGGCATTTGCCGCTACGCTCGCATTGGGCGGAATCCAGGCGCAGGCGCAGGACACCATCAAGGTGGGCATTTTGCACTCGCTCTCTGGCACGATGGCCATCAGCGAGACGACGCTGAAGGACGCCATGCTGATGCTCATCGACGAGCAGAACAAGAAGGGCGGCCTGCTCGGGAAAAAGCTGGAGGCCGTCGTGGTCGATCCGGCGTCCAATTGGCCGCTGTTTGCCGAGAAGGCCCGCGAGTTGATCGCGCAGAAGAAGGTTGCTGCGGTCTTCGGGTGCTGGACATCCGTCAGCCGCAAGTCGGTTCTGCCGGTCTTCAAGGAGCTGGACAACATCCTCTTCTACCCGGTGCAGTACGAGGGCGAGGAATCCGAGCGCAACGTGTTCTATACGGGCGCCGCTCCCAATCAGCAGGCCATTCCCGCTGTCGACTATCTGATGAGCGAGGAAGGCGGCTCGGTGAAGCGCTGGGTGCTGGCCGGCACCGACTACGTCTACCCCCGCACCACCAACAAGATCCTCGAGGCGTACCTCCTGTCCAAGGGCGTCGCCAAGGATGACATCATGATCAACTACACGCCATTCGGTCATTCCGACTGGCAGACGATCGTGGCTGACATCGTCAAGTTCGGCTCGGCAGGCAAGAAGACGGCGGTGGTCTCCACCATCAACGGCGATGCCAACGTGCCGTTCTACAAGGAGCTTGCCAACAAGGGCGTGAAGGCAACCGACATCCCGGTTGTGGCGTTCTCTGTGGGCGAGGAGGAACTGGCGGGCATCGACACGAGGAACCTCGTCGGTCACCTGGCGGCCTGGAACTATTTCGAGTCCATCGACACGCCCGCCAACAAGGATTTCATCGCCAAGTGGCACGCCTTCACCAAGAACCCGAAGCGCGTCACCAACGATCCCATGGAGGCGCACTACATCGGCTTCAACATGTGGGTGAAGGCGGTCGAGAAGGTCAAATCCACCGATCCTGACAAGGTGATCGCAGCCCTGCCCGGCACCGAGGCGCCGAACCTGACCGGTGGAATTTCAAGGATGCTGCCGAACCACCACATCACCAAGCCGGTCTACATCGGCGAGATCCGCGATGATGGCCAGTTCGATGTCGTCTGGAAAACCAAGGATCTCGTCCCCGGGGATGCCTGGTCCGACTACCTGCCCGGCTCCAAGGATCTTGCCTCCGACTGGGTCGGCAGGAAATGCGGAAACTTCAATACGAAAACCGGCAAGTGCGGCGGCTGATCCCGGCGTCCTGAGATGACTGCAACGTCGCCTGCGGCACAAGCCGTAGGCGGCGCAACGACAAGAGGGAGGGGAACATGCGCGTGCTGCACCGCGCCGCCAGGCTTCTGGCCATTTTCGCAATTCCAATGCTCGCTTCGCTGTTCCAGGTCGCAGCTGCTCATGCCGAGGGGCTGGAACAGCCCCTTGCGCGGTTCGCTGCGGGCAACTTCTCGGAGACCGGCAAGGCCATCACCGAGATTGCGCAATCAGGCGACCCACGCGCCGCCACCATTCTCGAGGCCTTGTCGGCCCGCAACCTGTACGTTTCGAAGGAAACGAAGGCGGTTGTGATCGATCAGGGCGCGAAACAGTACGTCGATGCCGCCACCGGCAAGAACCTGGCATCCGCACCGCCCGCCCTGGCCGCCGTCCGCATCAACAACCGGCTGCGCGGCGCCATCGCCGCGGCAATCGGCACATTGACGTTGCAGTCGCCTGATCCGGCCGCACGTCTGGAAGCCGCCGACGCCATCTTCAAGTCGCGCCGTGCATCCGACCTGCCGCAGCTCGAGAAGGCCATCGCGGCGGAAAAGAATGGAACGGTCAAGAGCGCGCTCGTCAAGGCGATGGCCGCCATCGAGTTGAACGCGGGATCGTCGTCCCAGCGCCAGCAGCTTGGTGCCGTCAACGAGCTGTCGAAGTGGCACGACCTGGAGGTCCTGGGGCTACTGCGCCAGAGCCGCGCCTCCGCCGACCCGGAATTGCGGGACGCCATTGATGTTGCTGTCAAGAAGATCGAGCAGCACCGCCAGTTCCTCGGTGTCTTGCAGAATATCGTCTACGACCTGTCGCTGGGCTCCGTACTTCTTCTCGCCGCCATCGGCCTCGCCATCACGTTCGGCGTCTTGGGTGTCATCAACATGGCTCATGGCGAGATGGTGATGCTTGGCGCCTACACGACCTTTGTCGTGCAGGATATATTCATGGCTGTGATGCCGGGCGCCATGGACTGGTCGCTCCTCGTTGCCCTGCCGGCCGCCTTTCTGTTGGCGGGCGCAGTCGGCATCGCAATCGAGCGTGGCGTCATTCGTTTTCTCTATGGCCGCCCCCTGGAGACCCTGCTCGCCACCTGGGGTGTCAGTCTCATCCTCCAGCAGGCCATCCGCACGCTTTTCGGCCCCACCAACCGGGAGGTTGTCAATCCGTCCTTCATGTCAGGCGCTTTCGATCTTTTCGGCCTTGAGATCACCTGGGCCCGGCTGTGGATCATCGTGCTCACCATGCTGGTCTTCATCGGGTTGCGCCTCGCTCTTGCCCACACGAGGCTTGGCCTCGAGATGCGCGCCGTGACGCAGAACCGGCGCATGGCCGCCTCCATGGGCATTCGCACCGCTCGCGTCGATGCGCTCACCTTCGGTCTGGGCTCCGGCATTGCAGGCATTGCCGGCGTTGCCCTTTCCCAGATCGACAATGTCTCGCCCAACCTTGGCCAGTCCTACATCGTGGACAGCTTCATGGTGGTCGTGTTCGGCGGCGTCGGCAGCCTCACCGGCACGCTGGTGTCCGCGTTCACGCTTGGCGTCGCCAACAAGGCGCTCGAACCTGTGGCCGGCGCGGTTCTCGCCAAGATCCTCATCCTGGTGCTGCTCATCCTCTTCATCCAGAAGCGGCCGCGCGGTCTCTTCGCGCTCAAGGGAAGGGCCATCGAAGCATGATCACGAAACTCCTGATCGACAGCCTGGACAGACGCTCATCACTGTTCCTTGCCCTTCTCGGCGCCGTTCTTGTCGCCATCCCCTGCCTCAACCTGTTCGTGGCGGAAGGATCGGCAGTGCATGTCCCGACCTACGTCGTGTCGCTGCTCGGCAAGTATGTGTGCTTTGCCGTGCTGGCGGTCTCCCTGGATCTGGTCTGGGGATACTGCGGTATCCTCTCGCTGGGCCACGGGGCGTTCTTCGCGCTCGGCGGCTACGCCATGGGCATGTATCTCATGCGCCAGATCGGAACGCGGGGCGTCTACGCCAATCCGATCCTGCCGGATTTCATGGTGTTCCTGAACTGGAAGGAGCTGCCGTTCTTCTGGTACGGTTTCCAGTCCTTCCCCTATGCGCTGCTGATGATCGTGGCGGTGCCGGGCATCCTGGCCTTCGTCTTCGGATGGCTCGCGTTCCGCAGCCGCGTCACCGGCGTCTACCTGTCCATCATGACCCAGGCGCTCACCTATGCGCTCATGCTGGCGTTTTTCCGCAATGACATGGGATTTGGCGGCAACAACGGCCTGACCGACTTCAAGGACATCGTGGGCTATCCCGTGCAGGATCAGGTCACGCGCGCCATTCTTTTCGCGTTGTCCGTCGCCCTGCTCGGTCTTGCGTTCCTGTTGTGTCGCATCCTTGTCACGTCGTCGTTCGGCAAGGTGCTGGTCGCCATTCGTGATGCGGAGAGCCGGACACGTTTCCTCGGCTATCGCGTCGAGACCTACAAGCTGGTGGTATTCACTGTTTCGGCCATGCTTGCGGGTCTGGCGGGCGCCCTTTATGTGCCGCAGGTCGGCATCATCAACCCGTCCGAATTCGCACCTGCCAACTCGATCGAGGCCGTCATCTGGGTTGCCGTCGGAGGGCGCGGCACGCTCATCGGGGCCGCAGTCGGAGCGTTCATCGTCAACCTGCTGAAGTCGATCTTTACGACGGGCGTTCTAGCCAGCTACTGGCTGTTCGTTCTCGGTGGACTGTTCGTGGTGGTCACCCTCGCGCTTCCGAAAGGCATCGTCGGCACCATCGACCAGTGGTTGGCGAACCGCCGCGCCGTCTCAACGAGCAAGAGCGGCAAGGACCAGTCCGTGACCGCCGCAAGCCCCGCGGAGTAGACCCATGCTGGACACACTCAACTCGATCAATGTCACCAACGCGCTGCTCTATGTTGACGCCGTCTCGGTGACCTTCGATGGCTTCCGGGCGCTGAATGACCTGGCGCTCTACCTCGAACCCGGTTCGATGTGCGCCATCATCGGACCGAACGGCGCCGGCAAGACAACCATGATGGATGTCATCACCGGCAAGACACGTCCTGACACCGGCACTGTGCTGTTCGATGGCCATGTCGATCTGACCCAGCTCGACGAGGCATCCATCGCCGAACTTGGCGTCGGGCGGAAGTTCCAGAAGCCGACGGTCTTCGAGAGCCACACGGTCTCCGACAACATCCTGCTCGCCTTGAAGGCGCCGCGTAACCCCATGGCGTCCCTCTTCGGCATGCGCAACCGGATGCCCCGGGAGCGCATCGACGCGGTTCTGGAGAAGATCCGGATGACGGATCTGCGGGACCGGCAGGCGGGTGGTCTCAGCCACGGCCAGAAGCAGTGGCTCGAAATCGGCATGTTGCTGGCCCAGGACCCCAAGCTGCTGCTGGTTGACGAGCCGGTGGCGGGCATGACGGACGCGGAAACCGAAACCACGGCGGAGCTGCTGAAGGAAATCGCACAAAGCCATTCCGTCATCGTCGTCGAGCACGACATGGCTTTTGTGCGAGCCCTGTCGTGCAAGGTCACCTGTCTGCACGAGGGTTCGGTGCTGGCCGAGGGCAGTATTGACGATGTGTCGAAGAACGACCGCGTGGTTGAGGTCTACCTGGGGCGTTGATGCGCGACGACGCGAGGAACAAATCAAATGCTGCCGCC
>JBKDZY010000075.1:0-12794 GCA_047971765.1 Hyphomicrobiaceae bacterium
CCATTTGGATATTGTGGATGTGAGTGCCAGCGAGGAGGCTGTCAAAAGGGCACTCGATGAGCGAGACCAATGGTGCCAGCTGTTTGGTGTCTATCAGTCCAACTCTGCCATGCAATCCGCCATCATGTTGGCGCTGGATCGACGATGCAAAGTTGCAATAGCGTCGGAAGCGCCCTGCAACATGTTTCCTCCGAGCGCTCGTCGGATTGCCAAGAATATATACATGAAACGACTTTTGAGGAGACGTCTTCCGGATATTGTCGAAGGTGTGAGCTTCATCATAAACTGGTCAGGTGAAGATGCCATTTCTCTTCGCAGACTGGGATGGGCGCCTAATAAAATCATTCCATGTGGATATTTCAGTCCGCCACTGGTTGGGTCGCGGTTTGGTGTTCGAGAAAATTCAAGTCTAGATGACATTCATATACTTTGTACGGGCTACATGACATGGCACCGAGGGCCCGATGTTCTGATGGAAGCGTTATGTCATCTGGACGCTTGGGGGATCCGTTTCCGCGCTACATTCACTGGCAATGGACCGCTTGAACAGCAGCTGCAGGCGACTTCTGAACGCTATGGGCTCGCATGTGATTTTCCTGGGCTGGTTTCCATGTCGAAGTTAATCGATCTTTATGAAAACTGCACCGTGTTTGTCGCGGCTGGACGAGAGGAGCCGTGGGGTATGCGTGTGAATGACGCGCTCAATGCTGGTGCTCCAAGCATCGTCAGCCGAGGCATGGGGGCGTGCAAGTTGATTTTCGATTATGGAGGAGGCGTGACATTTGCGGCTGGAGATGCCGTTGATCTTGCATGGAAGCTGCGGTCCATGATCACGGATGAAAACAACTATCATCGGGTTTGCCAGAAACTGCTGGAACATCGCGATGCTATTTTGCCATGTGCCGCTGCTGCCAGAATTGCCAACATTCTGCGGAGTGATTTTCCTGAATGGCTTGAAGGGGCAGCGTCATGATTGTTGCACATTGCGTCTCTTCGGTCGATCTGGGAGCGTCGGGGATAGATTATTGCGTGCCCGCACTGTGTGGCGCTCTGCAACAGCAAGACCTTGAGGTCCATCTGATCACTCTCGATATAGGGTTGCGTCGCCCTCTCGAGGGACTTGATATTGTTCGATGCCGTCCGGATCAGGTTGGGATGCGGCTGCTTGCGAAGTTGGGCCGGTCAAGGGCAATGCGACGGGCGCTACATGAGAAGTCTGCAGATGTCTTCCACACGCATGGTTTGTGGATGATGCCCAATGTCTACCCCGCGCGGATTGCGCGCAGAGAGGGCAAGCCATTTCTGTTGTCTCCTCACGGCATGCTGGGCAAGGAGCCGTTGGCATTTTCTGCCTCTGCAAAACGTATTTTCTGGTCCCTTTGGCAAAGAGATGCGGTTCATGCTGTTGATTGTTTTCATGCTACTGCTGAAAGTGAATTGAGGGATATCCGGCAGTTTGGACTCAAGAAACCTGTGGCGATTATTCCTAATGGTATCGATTTGCCTGACCGTCCTGATCTGTCAGGCGATACGAAACGTGATTCTTTCGACGAATCGATTCACCCGTTCATTCTGTCTCTGGGGCGGTTGCATCCCAAAAAGGGACTGGACCGCCTGATTTCTGCATTTGCTCGTGTTGCTCCAGCCCATCCGCGGTGGCGACTTCGTATTGTCGGGCCGGATGAAGGGGGATATTCGAATGTGTTGGCACGGCAGATCGATGCTTTGGGGCTAGGCAGTTCAGTCACCATCGAACCGCCGGTTTTCGACGCAGACAAGTTCGCGCTGATGTGGCAAGCCGAGATTTTCGCGCTTTCGACGTTGCACGAGAATTTCGCGATGACGGTTGCCGAGAGTCTGGCCGCGGAAACGCCTGTCATTTCCACCCGGGGTGCGCCGTGGGCCGGCCTCGAAACCAACAAATGTGGCTGGTGGATCGACCACGGTGTCGAGCCGTTGGCGGCTGCGCTCGACAAGGCCATGACCCTGCCGCAGCCCGTGCGCCATGACATGGGCGCGCGTGGCAGGGCATGGATGCGCAGGGATTTCGGGTGGGAAGGGGTTGGCGAGAAAATGGCAGAAACGTATTCGTGGCTTCAAGGACGACAAAAAAAACCAAACTGGGTAGATGACTAGATTCTTTGGCTCTTTTCGACTTAACAACAATGAATGTCACTCGGACGAGTTCATGATGTGGATGAGAACACTAGTTGAGCGGCTGGCCCGTGGACGTTCTCTCGTGCGCCGTTTGCCAAGTGACTATCGCAGCGTGAAAATTGTTGTGTCTCCCGACTCGCAACTCAAGTATTTGCGGCCGGGCCGGAAAGGATTCGATGCCGAACTGCTCGACATTGCCGATCAATTTTCTGGACCCGACAAAAAGGTTTGGGACGTTGGGGCCAACGTCGGTGTTTTTTCCTTGGCCAGTGCTGCGCGGGGAGCAAAGGTTCTCAGTATTGAGGCGGATCCATTTCTCGCGGGGCTTTTGAGGCGTTCGTTGGAGATTAATGCGCGAATGGGCCTTGATGTGCGTGTCCTGTGCGCGGCGATTGCACATTCGAACGGGATTGGCGAACTGATGATTGCCAAACGTGGCCGGGCGAGCAATGCCCTCAAGGCTGCAAAGGGATCGGATCAGATGGGCGGTGTTCGCCAAGAAGTGACGGTGCCGTTGCTCACGATGGATGTGTTGATGGATGGGAGCTTTGCGCCGGATTTCGTGAAAATTGATGTGGAGGGCGCTGAAATCATGGTGTTGGCTGGAGCGGAGAAACTTCTCCGGGACATTCGCCCGGTCATCTACATTGAAGTTAGTCAGCGGAACGCAGAAGAAGCGACAGCAATCTTGCATAAGGCAAACTACAAGTTGTTTTCTCCATCGGACACTGGCATCGAAATTTCCGAATGCGTTTTCAATACTCTGGCCATCCCTACTTGATGCCTAATCAGGTTTGGCGTTTATGGTGAGTGGAAAATGCAGGTTCTTTCCAGGTTTAGGGCATACATGATCGCTCGATTGGGGCTGGCGCGGTGGTGGGCGGCAATCCTGCACGGGTCATCGGTGCGCGTAGACGTGAGGCGGCGGCGTGATTTCCGTTCTGATCCTGACGCTCGATGAAGAGGTCAACATTGCGGACTGCATATGTTCGATCCCCTGGCGTGATGATGTTCATGTTCTCGATTCAGGCAGCCACGATGAAACGGTGGCCATTGCCCGGCAGTTGGGCGCGACGGTGCATACGCGCGCATTCGATACCTATTCCAGGCAACGCAACTTCGGCCTGGGCTTGCCGTTCACCTATCCCTGGGTGTTGATGCTGGATGCCGACGAGCGATTGTCGCCGGAGCTGGCCCGGGAGATCGCCGATCGGCTGGAAAAGCAGAACAGTTCGATTTCAGCCTACCGCGTGCGCCGCAAAGACATGTTCATGGGCCGCTGGCTCAAGCGGTCGAGCGGATATCCGAGCTGGTTTCCCAGGCTTTTCCGGAAAGGTTGTGTCACGGTCAAACGTGACATCAACGAGGAATATGACATCGACGGCGAGACCGGGTCGTTCGAAGGGCATTTGATCCACTATCCGTTCAACAAGGGTGTGAGCTGGTGGGTGGATCGCCACAACCGCTATTCCTCCATGGAGGCAGAGACGCTCGCTGCCGAGATGCACGATCGCCACATCGCGTGGGGCGACTTGTTCTCTGCCGATCCGCTCGTGCGCCGGGCCAACCTTAAGCAGATCCTCTACCGGCTTCCGGGGCGGCCGGTGCTGCTGTTCATGTACCTTTATCTTTTTCGCTTGGGCTTTCTCGACGGAAGGGCTGGGCTGACTTATGCCAGTCTGCGCTTTTGTTACGAGATGATGATCTCCGCCAAGCTGCAGGAAGCGCGGCAGGTCGGGCGTTCCAAGTCCTGATCTTTTAATTCCCGCCGTCGGCCGGGATACCACGCGGCGTCAGGCTGAATTGTGCCACCACATCTTTTTGGTTGTATTTTTTAATTGAAGCGTCTTATGGTTGATGATGTCGACGTTGTTCTTGTTCTGATTGGTGGGGGCGGCCCATGTGGCAGCGGACATTGGGGCAGTTTGGTCAAGCTTTCGATATTTGCAAGCAGGAAGTCCTGGGACGGATTCAACGCATGATCGTGGAAGATCATGTCTGCGCGCCGCCTGCAAGATACAGCTTCCGCGTGCGGTCTGACAGCTATGAGCCAGGGGCCGATGTCTATCGCTGTCCGGAATGCGGGCAGGTGTTTGCCAGCCGGGATCATCTGCAGCGCGAGCACCACTGAAACGGTCCGGCAGTTTGTCTGCCGGGTTTCCAATATACTTCAGACGATTTGATGTGTGGGACGCGCCTGTTCGTCCTGCTGAAGGCCAGCCGGTTCCGACTTGGCACACCCTCTTTGCTGTCGGATTGCGGCCTTGGCGATACGCCATGTGTGCTCAACGCAAACTGGTTCATGTCGGTTGGCGAAGCTAGGCGGTGGGCGGCGATGGCCGGGTTGTTCATCAGCTATATGTGCTTCATTTGAACCCCGGGCTTGCTCCTCCAACCAGAAACAAGGAAAATGCTGTCCGGGTGATGGCACAGCATCTATGCCTTTCATTGCGCGGCATGGACTTGGCCGGGGGGCTTGGGAAGCCGTGCCCGTGCTGCTGGCCTTGAGCGCTGCTGCCTCGGGTCGAGAGGCGCTCGGTTGACCGGGCGCGCGGCAGCTTGCTGATCGAGAGTCCAGGATTGCAGTCTCGGTGGAAGTGAGGGAGTTTCCGCGCGGGCTCATCAGGCACCAACCGCCAGATGCGGTGATCGGACAGGGGAAGGCATGTCGGGCGAAGCGCGTTGCGTTCATTCAGCCTCAGCGGTTCAACAGGTTGACCGGTTGTTGTGTGCGGTCCTCTCCGGCGCACCTGCATGCTGGCCCGCTGACGTGTCTTCCGCGTTCGAGGATCTTCTCCTTGCCCGGTCACGCGATCATGGGGTTGCGGGTTTGCTGCATCATCATGGTGCAAGCATCGGTGACTGGCCGGTATCCCTACGCGACCGTCTGCGTCAGGACGCGATGGGCCTGGCAATGATCGAGCTGCAATTGCGCCTTGATTTGAAGGCGGTGTTGTCGGGGCTTTCAACGGGCGGTGTTCGGCCAATCCTTCTCAAGGGCACGGCGCTGGCCTATTCGGTCTACGATCAGCCGGCAACACGGCCGCGCGGCGACACCGACTTTCTTATCGACGCGGATGAAAAGCCGGCGGTGGATGAGCTCTTGCGGTCTCTGGGGTGGCGAAAATCGCGGGTTGTCCACGGGGACTTCGTCAGTGCCCAGTGCTGCTATTTCCTGTCCAAGCCCTCAGGGCCGGACCTGTGTCTGGATGTCCACTGGGAGATCAACAATTCGCACGTCCTGACCGGCCTGATGGATGTCGAGGGCTTGAAGCGCCGTGCCGGGCCTTTGCCGCGACTGTGCGATGAGGCGGTGGGGGTTTCCCGTGTCGATGCCCTGGTGCACGCCTGTGTTCATCGGATTGGCCATCTGGCCGACTTTCCCGATCCGCTGTCGATGTTGACGGGCGAGCGGTTGATATGGCTCTACGACATCCATCTTCTGGCGACCGCGATGACCAACGAGGACTGGGATGAACTCACGGCCATGGCAGGTGATGCGGCGCCGGCTCTGCACGATTCACTTTTGGCGGCGCATCGCCATCTCGGAACCCGGGTTCCCCGAGCCACATTCGGCCAGGCCATGGATTCGCAGCGTGTGCGCAAGCTCCAGAAGTTCAAGGCCGCCGGTCAACTGGACCGGTTGTGGATGGAAATTTCCGAGGTCAAGTCGGTGCGCAACAAGGTCGCCTATCTGTGGGAGCTTGTCTTTCCGGATCTCGATTACATGCGAAGCCGGCATCCACGCGCGAACCGCGCGCAATTGGGGCTGCACTATGTTGGGCGCGCGGTTGGTGGCCTGCTGAAGCGTAGTGGCTGGCGCACGAAGTCATGAAGTTGCGCCGGCTCAAATCCCTGCTTGTTCCATACAGATGGAGGCTCGCCCTGTGTGTAGGGTTGATGCTTCTTGAAACCTGTTTTGCGCTGACCTTGCCGTGGCTTGGCGGGATCTATGCGGCAAGCGTGCTGCAGACCGGGAGCACCAGCAACCTCGACCATGTCGTGCTGGCGCTTCTGGGCGTTCTGGCCGTGCAGGCGGTCCTGCGCTTCGTGAACGGTTTCCTGGTTGTCCAGACCTTCGAATATTGCGTCAGGGATTGGTCGGCCATGCTGTTTTCCCATCTCCTGTGCTTGCCAACGGCTTTTCATGACACCTACCGTCCTGGGGATCTGCTGTCCCTGCTCTCGCATGAGGTGCGCCACCTAGGCAGTTTCGTTTCGGGCACGATCCTCGGCTTCGTGCCGCAATTCCTGACGGCTCTTGGCGCCATGATCCTGATGATCAAGCTGGATTTCTGGCTGGGGGTGGCAGTCGTGATTGCGGTTCCCGTGTTCATGCTGCAACTCAGGATCATTGGCCGGAGGCTGCGTCCGTTGGCTGTCGCAAGCCAGAAGGCGCGCGCCGCCTTGACCGCAGCGCAGGAAGAGGCTCTCGGCATGATCCCTGCGATCAAGAGTTTCACGCGGGAGACGCTGGAGAGCGAGCGTCACGCAAAGAGTGCGGACTTTCTCACGCGAACCCACCTTGCCTATCTTTTCTGGACGTCGGCGCTGGCGCCGTTCACGCAACTCCTGGTCGCGGTCGGCGCCATCGGGATCCTGTGGTTTGCGGGCAGCCGCGTGAACTCGGAAGCGATGGCGCCGCAGGCCCTCGTCAGCCTGCTTCTCTACTCGGCGTTCCTGGCGCGGCCGATCGGTGCGCTGGCTGGCATGTATGGCGAGACCCAACTGGCGTTGGGGGCACTCGATCGGTTGGGGCGCGTGCTCGATTGGAAGCCAGAGCCGGGCCTGTCCTCGTCCCGGGAGTTGACGGCCGTGAAGGGCGACATTGAATTTCGCGACGTCGATTTTTCCTATCCGGACCGGCCGCCGGTCCTGCGGGGCGTCCGTGTCACGATCAACGCCGGCGAGATTGTCGCCATTGTTGGCGAGAACGGTGCCGGCAAGAGTACGCTTGCGCATCTGCTGTTGCGGCTCATGGAACCGTCGCGGGGCACATTGATGATCGACGGCGTTGACATCGCGGACGTGAATGTCCTGAGCCTGCGCCGTCAGATCACGCTTGTCGCGCAGTACACGCTGCTGGCGGATGCAAGTGTCCGCAGCAATATCGGGTTTGCGCGGCCTAAAGCCAACCAGGAGGATATTGAAACGGCGGCACGGCTTGCCGGCGCTCATGATTTCATCTGCGCCCTGCCCCAGGGTTACGATACGGTGATTGGACATCGTGGGCTGAAACTATCAGGGGGGCAGCGTCAACGATTGGCGCTTGCGCGCGCGCTTCTGAAGGATGCGCCTGTCGTGATCCTCGATGAAGCGACATCCATGGTCGATCCAGAGGCCGAGCTGACATTCGTTGCGCATTGCAAGTCGGTCCTTGCCGGGCGGACGGTGCTGTGGATTACGCACCGGCCAGCGGGGCTTGCCATAGCCGACCGCATCCTGAAACTCGAAGATGGGCAATTTCAGGAACTCCATTCACACAAGGCGGCGCCATGGAAATCGGTTCTCGCAGGCTAGATCATCTGGAGGACAGGCCCTGGACACGTCGCGCCTGCTTTGTGGTGGGGGTGGTCGCCGTGCCGGCGGTGTGGGTCGCGTTGCGTTTGACAGGGGCGCGCCTTGTCCGGGGGCTCATGGCCGATAATGTTTCCGCGGCAACGAAAATCCCCGTGCCATTTGCCATGGAGGATGTGGAGCGACTGGGCGCGATCATGACCCGGGCGGCCCGGACTTCGCGCCTTCCGGGAACCTGCCTTGCGCGTGCACTGGTCCTGCGCCGGCTTCTGGCCCACTGTGGGGTTCCTGCCCAGATCGTGATCGGAGCGCGCCCCCTCAAGGACAGGCTGGACGCACATGCGTGGGTCGAGGTCGCGGGCCATCCTGTCAACGAACCTGCCGACATCGCGCGCCAGTATGTGCCGTTCCGCTCTCCTCCGGCGGCCATGGTGATGCGGTTCTCATGAGTGGCATCCTTGCACTGCACCGGTTCGATGGGGCGCCGGTATCACGTGAATGGCTCTCTGCAATGGCTGCACCGCTTGCGCAGCGCGGGCCGGAAGGCACACAGGTCTGGCGGGAGGGGGCGACCGGGCTTGGGCACACGCTGCTGGCGACGACGCCCGAGGCCGCGCGCGAGACTTTGCCGCTGCGGCATTCCGAGACCGGCTGCGTGATCACTGCGGATGTCCGCCTGGATAACCGTGCCGAGCTTTGTGGATTGCTGGATCTTGGTGCACGCGCGTCTGCCATGGGGGATGGCGAGATCATCCTTCATGCCTACCTCAAGTGGGGAACGGATTGTGGTCGGCGCCTGACAGGGGATTTTGCATTCATCATCTGGGACCCGCGGGAGCGGATGACGCTGGCCGTGCGTGACCATTTCGGAATGCGGCCGGTCAACTGGTATCAATCGTCCAGCTTTCTTGCGGTGGCATCCGAACCGGATGCGATCGTCGCACTGCCTGACGGTCCCCGATGCCTCGACAGGGGACGCATTGCAGACCTTCTCATTCCGGAGCTGGAGGGGAGCGACAGGACGAGCACCTTCTTCAAAGGCATCTTCCGATTGCCGCCGGCACACATGCTGGTGGCCCGCGAGGGAAATGTGCGGGTGTCCTGCTATTGGACGCCGCAGATCAAGACGCTGACTTATGCGAAGGATGAAGACTACACGGAGGCCTTCCTCGACCATTTCACGCGTTCGGTCCGCGATCGGCTTCGCTGTGTCGGGCCTGTCGGGTCGATGCTGAGTGGAGGCATGGATTCAGGCTCGGTTGTCGCCGTCGCCTCGCGTCTGCTCAAGGATGCCGGCGGGCCTCCATTGCGGACCTATTCGGCAATCGGTCCTGATCCGCTGACGTGTTCGGAGACGCGGTCGGCCCGCCAGGTTGCCGAGCTTTGTCCGGTGGATGCGTCCTTCGTCAGCCACGGTGACCTGGCGGCCTTCATGCCCGAACTGGGTGATGCGGTGTTCAAGCTCGGCGACCCATTCGACTATATCATGAACCTGGTTCGGGCGGTCTATCTGATGGCCAGCCGGCAGGGCACCAGGATCGTTCTGGATGGTGTTGCGGGCGACATCGTCCTGAACCATGGGTCCTATCCCAGGCGGTTGTTCTACATGGGGCGCTGGGCGGAGCTGGCGGCGATCAAGCGCGGCTTGCGGCACTTCTGGGGCGAGTCCCTGTTTTCATTCAGTGTCGGCGCTGCGATCCGGGAAAACGTTCGGACGCAAGCGTTGTTCAAGAGATTTCGTCCGCGGCTGTATCGGAGATGGACGGATAGTGCTGTTTCGCGTCATGCCATCAGCGCCCAACTGGCCGAGGACGCCCGGTTGCCGATGCGCTATCAGCGTTTGCAGGAGGCGCTGCTCGAAGGGCGAGACCTGCCGTATCCGCAAGAGCGCATCTGTTTCATGAAGAATCCCTATCTGGCTGTCGGCTGCGAGCGATATGACCGCGTGGCGTCGAGATACGGCATTGAACGCCGCGACCCGTTTCTGGATCGTGCGTTGGTTGAATTCTGCCTGTCCCTGCCAGGTAGCCAGTTGATCGGCACCGGTTGGCCGAAATTCATTCTCCGGCGGGCCATGGTCGGTCGATTGCCAAATGAGACGATCTGGAAACCGGGGCGGGCCCATTTGGGCTGGACCTACACGCAGGCGGTGGCTGCTTCCACTACTGTTAGAAAAATTTTGCAGAACCGCGATTTACGGATTTTCGGGACCGATCTGATCCACACTTATACTGGACGTGAAGATTGTATATTTGACAGGCTGCTGTATAAACCCATCGAAGTGAGTGAGGATTTGGGGATAGTAGCACTCGCTTATTGGCTGTATCAAAACAATAAGCGTGGTGTTGATATCGCCTGATTTTTTGGTGGGGACACGCATGCAGGACAAAACCACGGAAGATAATCCGGTACGCACGCCAGTCCAAGGTCGGCGGCCTTATGCCCGGCCGACGCTTCGGCAATATGGTGATGTTGCAGCCTGGACAGCCAGCGGTAGTGCCGCTTCTGGTGAAAACAATCAGGGGCATGGGCAGAAACATCGCCGTCCCTAATAATGTAGGTCGTTCTATTGACCATCCGAGGGGGCTCCAGCCGTAGTGATGCTTCTCTTTTGACTGCCGCACCGTTGTGTTGCCAGTTGTAACTTTTGGCGAGGGCGTCGTGTGCGGTCATGAGTATTGTTTTTCTAGAATCCTGGTGCGTTCGCTGCGCCCCTTGGATGGGCTGGAGCGCGTTACGTCTTCTTCCTTGCCGTTGCACCATCGGAGCGGCGAAATTTGTATTGTCTGGCGCGATCATGATGAGGCCAGCGAAGCAGCGCAACCTGCATGGCGGACTGTCTGGTGCGCCGAAGACCCGCCGACCGTCTATCGGCGTTGCGGCTCGCGGTTTTCTTTGAGTTTTGGCACTGATGACGTGTTTGTCGCTGATGTTGCGGCATGGCGGACACAATTGACGGTCACGGTGGGGTCGGACTGGGAGACCTGCCGGCATCTGCTCCTGAATCAAGTTCTGCCGCGTCTGGCTTTGCAGATGGGCGCGCTTGTATTTCATGGGGCGGGCATTGAGATCAATGGCCGCGCTGTTCTCTTTTTTGGGGCGACGGGCCGGGGAAAATCGACCCTCGCGAATGCGTTCCGTCTGGCTGACCATCGGATTCTCTCGGACGATGCCATCGTGGCGTTCTGCAACAATGGGATGTGGTTCGCGCAAGGGACATACCCTTGTCTGCGCATGATCGACGAGGCTGCCCGGAACGGGGCGAGGTCTGGACCGGGGAGCTGGAAAACGACTATCGTACTGGCGGAAGGCAGCACGCAGGCGGCGGCACTGCCGTTCGCCGCGGCCTTTGAGCTGCAACCTGAAGATCCAGATGAGCGCGTCATCGCGGTCAAGCGGATGCAGTCCGGTGAGGGCTGCATGAGGCTGTTGTCGAGCGTCTTCATGCTGGATCCGACGGACCATCGCCGCACGGGCGGCTTGATGCGGGATTGTGCATCGTTGGCCACAGATATGCCCTGTTATACGCTTGGCTATCCGCGCGCACTCGCGATGCTCGAGGCCGTGCGCGAGACTGTTGCTTTTGAGCTGGATAATGCAGAGGTGCGCGCGCCAATAGCTGGTTGCTGCTGAGCGTCGATTGCAGGAGACATCATATGCCGATTGCCAAGCCCGCGGGAATCGAACCTGTCGCGAAGCCGGCGTTGTTCGCGCCGAAATCCTCCGTGATGTCGTGTGATGTGGGGGAGGAAGCCGTTCTTCTCGATGCCGAGCAGGGGCTGTATTTCGGTCTCGACGGGGTTGGTGCCCGGATCTGGCAGCTGATCGCGGAAGGGCGCGATGTCTCCGGCATGGTATCCGCGATTGTTTCCGACTTCGATGTCGCGCACGACATTGCCATGCGGGATGTCGCCGCCTTTGTGGACGAGCTGCTTGAGAAGGGGCTCATCTCGCGCCTGGACGGTTGACCGCCGATGGATGGGCTGGTGCCTCGCTGGGGCTTCGTGTGCGGTCTCTCATGATGGGGGCATGGGCTGTGGAGGGTGAGTGCCTCCGACCGGTCCCCGGGCGCGAGACAGGCGCCAAATCAAGGCTTGTCGAGGGTCGCCTGTTCGTCTAAGCAATCGCAAAATTCAGACATGGATGGGTGGCCGAGTGGTTTAAGGCACCGGTCTTGAAAACCGGCGTGGGTGCAAGCCCACCGGGGGTTCGAATCCCTCCCCATCCGCCACTTCGATATGAAACCAACAAAATCTGCGGCTACAGCAACGGCCTCATGCCAGCCGTTCTCTCGGGTGTTGCAGCCGGCCTCAGGTTTACCTGCCGTGGTCCGTGCCTTCCTGTTCCATGGTGCTTTTTGAACTTGCGGTTCACTGGTTTCGATTGTGTCATTCGCGAATCACGGCCTGTCCATGTTGCAGCGCAGACTACCATTGATTGTTGACACATTGCGCGACTACAGACACTTTTGCGCAAGAATACCAACTCAATGCGTGGTATTTGTTGCCAATCGTTGCGAAGCATTTTCAACGTTTGCAACTTGGTCCTGAAGTGCGTGAAATCCGGTCTTCGGGCTGGCTCCAGCTTGTCCCGGTGATTTCATACGGCAACAATCAACAAACTCCCAAATAATGAGCCTAGGAAGGATATGTGATGGCTGAGAAGGATGACGATCGCATCGTCGGCGAAGTCAAAGGTGCAAAAATCCGCAGGCGCGATGTCGTGCGGGCCGGACTTGCGGGCGCTTCACTGGCTGCGGTCGCCGGACTGCCAACGCAGGCACGCGCGCAGAAAGCGGAATTCCGTTTTCGGATGCAGTCGCTCCTCGGGCCAGGCACCGTCGAATGGGAAACGCTGGTGCCGCGCTTCGTCAAGCGCGTCAACGACATGTCCAACGGCCGCGTGCAAATCCAGGCCTTTCCGCCAGGTGCACTCGTTCCGACGTTCGAGATGCTCGATGCCGTCGGCAAGGGTGTTGTCGAGATCGGCTACGGCGCACAGCCCTACTGGCGCGGCAAGATCCCCTTCACGCTTTGGACGTGGGGCATCCCAGGCGCGTTCAAGGTGCTCGATCAATATGACTACCTTTGGCACGAGACAGGTCTGATCGATGTCGTGCG
>JBKDZY010000076.1:0-8778 GCA_047971765.1 Hyphomicrobiaceae bacterium
GCGGGATGCCTCGGCCAGTGCCTTGACGGCTTCGCCCAGGCGTTCGGCCATGTTGCCGAACTCGGGCCGGTTCGAGGTTCTCAGTTCCTCGGCGGTCTGGGCGAGGTCGGCGATATAGGCCTCCAGGACCCGACCGCCTTCCAGCGGCAGTTTGCGGGTCAGCAGGTCGATGGCCTGGATGCCGTTGGTGCCTTCGTAGATCGGCAGGATGCGGGCGTCGCGATAGTATTGCGCGGCGCCGGTTTCCTCGATGAAGCCCATGCCGCCGTGCACCTGCACGCCGATCGAGGCGACTTCAACGCCGATGTCGGTGGAGAAGGCTTTCGCGATCGGTGTCAGCAAGGCCAGGCGGTTGGCTGCGGCCTTGCGCTCGACCTCGTCGTTGCCATGCTTGGACAGATCCAGTTCGCGTGCGGTCGCCAGGCAGATGCAGCGCGCCGCCTGGGTCATGGACTTCATGGTCATCAGGTTGCGGCGCACGTCCGGGTGCTCGATGATCGGGCTCATCTCACCGGCAGCGGCATGGAGCGCGCGGCCCTGCTTGCGTTCCTGGGCATAGGCGATGGCGCGCTGGGACGCCCGGTCGGAAATGGCGACACCCTGAATGCCGACACCGAGGCGGGCCTCGTTCATCATGATGAACATGACGTTCAGGCCACGGTTCTCCTGGCCGACGAGATAGCCGACCGCGCCCTCCCCTTTCTCGCCGAACTTCATCACGCATGTGGGGCTGGCGTGGATGCCGAGCTTGTGCTCGACGCCGGCGCAGATGACATCGTTGCGCTCACCGAGGGAGCCGTCAGCATTGACCAGGAACTTAGGGACGAGAAACAGCGAAATGCCGCGCGTGCCTGGAGGCGCGTCCGGAAGGCGGGCGAGGACCAGGTGGATGATGTTTTCGGTCAGCTCGTGGTCGCCATAGGTGATGAAGATCTTGGTGCCGGTGATCCGGTAGGTGCCATCGGCCTGAGGAACGGCCTTGCTGCGGAGCTGGCCCAGGTCCGATCCTGCATGCGGCTCGGTCAGGTTCATGGTGCCGGTCCAGGTGCCGGTCGCCATCTTTGGCAGATATGTGGCCTTCAACTCATCGCTGCCGTGGGCTTCGACAGCGTGAATGGCGCCCTGGGTCAGGAGCGGGCAGAGGCCAAATCCGAGGTTGGCGGCATTCCAGATCTCGGACGCGGCCATGGACACGACGGCCGGTAGGCCCTGGCCGCCCACCTCCTCGGATATTGCAAGAGCGGGCCATCCCGCCTCCGCGAACGCGAGATAGGCTTCCTTGATGCCGGGTGCCGTTTCGACCTTGCCGTCCGCGAGCTTCGAGCCGGCCTTGTCGGCGGACGGGTTCAGCGGGTCCAGGACCTCGGATCCGAAGCGCCCGGCTTCCTCGAGAATCGCGCGGATCGTTTCCTCGTCGACAGCAATGGCGCCGCGGTCCACCAGCTCATCAAGGCCGGCAGCCGTCTTGAGTGCGAACATGATGTCGTCTACTGGAGCACGGTAGGTCATCGTCCTCGGTCCTTGCGTGTCGCGAAATCTGGTCAGATTGACTTAAGCCAAGCGTCTCGCCAATGGAACAGGCAAAGAAGGTAAGTGCTTCATGCAACCTTGTCAGCCAAAGCTTGTCGCGGTGAGTGGAGATGCGCTCGCGCGGGCGGCGGACGTGATACGGGCTGGCGGGTTGGTTGGCATGCCGACGGAAACTGTCTACGGGCTGGCGGCAGATGCGACCAACGGTGAGGCGGTGGCGCGCATCTACGAGGCGAAGGGGCGGCCGAGCTTCAATCCGCTGATCGCGCATGTTCCAAGTCTTCCGGCAGCAGGAGAGGTCGGCGAAATCAAGGGGATCGGCCTGAAACTGGCGGAGGCGTTCTGGCCTGGGCCGTTGACGCTGGTCCTGCGCAAGGCGACGGGATGCAAGGTTTCGTCTCTGGCGACAGCCGGGCTCGAGACGGTGGCGGTGCGGGTTCCGTCGCATGAGGTCGCAAGGGCCCTGCTTGAGGCCGCCGGGCGGCCGGTGGCGGCACCGTCGGCCAATCGGTCGGGGCATGTCAGCGCGACCACCGCGGGGCATGTGCTGGCGGACCTTGGCGACACTATCGACCTGGTCCTTGACGCGGGCCCGTGCGCGGCCGGGGTCGAATCGACGATAATCGATGCAACAGGGGATGCGCCGGTGCTGTTGCGACCGGGTGCGTTGACGGTCGAGGCCATAGAGGAGGCGATCGGCATCATGCCTGCTGCGCCAGGTCAAGCTGATGGAACGGGGCGCCCCACTGCGCCAGGGCAGCTCCTGAGTCATTATGCGCCAGGGCTGCCGGTGCGGCTCGATGCGGCCTATCCGCGTCATGGCGAGGCCTTCCTGGCTTTCGGTCCCTATGCGCCCGCCTATGATGGGCCATTGTTGAACCTCAGCCGGCGCGGCGACCTGGTGGAGGCAGCAGCGTGCCTGTTCGATGCGCTGCGGCGACTCGACAGGTCAGGGGCCCGGGGGGTGGCTGTCATGTCCATTCCTGAGCATGGCCTCGGGCGGGCGATCAACGACCGGTTGCGTCGCGCGGCGGCGCCACGACCCGATTGCGGTGCCCGGTAGGACGTGGGATGGATAGGCAGAGACTGGGATAGATCGGGAATGGGCCAACGATGAACCTCTACCTGCCGATTGCGGAGATTTCGTTGCCGTTGCCCGTCCTATTCGGCCTGGGACTGGCCGTCGGGGTCATTTCCGGCATGTTCGGTGTGGGTGGTGGTTTCATCACGACGCCGATGCTGATTTTCCTCGGGGTGCCGCCGCCGGTGGCGGTCGGTACCGGAACCAGCCAGGTGGTGGCCTCATCGGTGTCGGGGGCGCTCGCGCACTGGGGGCGCGGGAACGTCGATCTCAAGATGGGGATATACCTTATTCTCGGCGGGCTGTTCGGCGTCACGACGGGCATCTGGCTGCAGCAACTGCTGAAGTCGGCGGGACAGCTCGATTTCTTCACCAAGCTGACCTATGTGGTGCTGCTTGGGACCATTGGCGGACTGATGCTGGTCGAGTCGGCGCGGCTGCTGTTGCGGCAGGCCAAGAAGCAGCCCACGGGAAGTGCGCGGCGGGCCGGTCAGCATAGCTGGATACAGAAGCTGCCCTTCAAGACGCGCTTTCCCGCCTCCAAGCTCTACATGAGCACGATCCCGCCGGTGGGAATGGGGATTTTCGTCGGCTGGCTGACCGGCATGATGGGTATTGGTGGCGGCTTCCTGCTGGTGCCGGCGCTCATCTACATCATCCGCATGCCGACCAGGATCGCGCTTGGCACCTCGGCCTTCCAGATCATTTTCGTGGCGGCTTTTGCGACGCTTTTGCAGGCGACACAGAACTACTCGGTAGATGCTGCCCTGGCCTTGCCGCTGATTGTCGGTGGCGTGGTCGGGGCGCACCTCGGCGTGTTCGCCGCGGCCCGGCTGAATGCCGAGCAGCTGCGTGCGCTGCTGGGGGTGCTTGTGCTGGGGGTGGCGCTGCGCATGGCGATGGGCGTCGTTCTGCAGCCTACGGAGCTCTACTCGCTGGATGTCGGCGGCGCGCGGGTGCAGCAGGCGGCTGTCGAGAAGGCACAGAAGCCGCAGGCAGAAAAGAAGCCCGGCGAGTGAGGGCATGTCGTTTGTCCGAGGATCCAACTGTGCCGCATCACGTTCGACAATCGGCGGCTCGGTACATGGGTGCATGACAATCGGAGACGCTGTCGCCCACCGTAAGGCTCCGGAGTGCGCCCCGGTGCAACTGCGGGCAAATGGGCCATGTTGTGTCGGGCAGGAAAATCGGTTGAATTGTTGATCGTGACTTTCCATCCCGCCGTGAAGGTCGGGAGGGGGACGATCCATTTATCGTAGCGCACGAGGAGGATTTGGGATGCGCCCGGACGCTGTCGCGCTCACTCGAGATCTCATCCGGTTCAGGACCATCAATCCACCTGGCGAGGAGGAAGCCTGCGCGCGCCATCTCGGCGGCCTTCTGGAACAGGCCGGTTTCGCTTGCGACTACGTCGAGATGGGAGAGGGGCGGGCGAACCTTGTTGCCCGCATCGGCAGTGGTGGCGGAGGCAAGCCGCCCCTGGCCTTTACCGGACACATCGACGTGGTGCCGTTGGGCGCGCGGCCATGGTCCATGGACCCGTTCGCGGCGGATGTGAGCGAGGGCCGCATCTATGGTCGTGGCGCATCCGACATGAAGAGCGGGGTTGCAGCTTTCGTTGCGGCCGCGATCGAAGCCGCGCCACGGCTTGCCGCCGGACCGGGCCTGATCCTGATCATCACGGCCGGCGAGGAGACGGGCTGCACAGGCGCGCATCATATCGTGGCGACGGCTCGTGATCTGCTGGGCACGGCTGGCGCCCTGCTCGTTGCGGAGCCGACATCCAACCGGCCGATGGTCGGGCATCGTGGGGCACTGAGGCTCAAGCTGACGGCAAAGGGCGTCACGGCCCATGCCTCCATGCCGTGCCAGGGCGTCAATGCCGTGATGAAAGCGGCGCGTGCTGTCTCCAGGCTCGATGATTTCGATTTCAACGTTGCCCGCCATCCCGTGATGGGGCCGCCGACGCTGAATGTCGGATGGATGCATGGCGGCATCAACATCAACTCGGTGCCGGATCTGGCCGAGGTGGGGTTGGACATACGAACCATACCGGCACAGTCGCATGGCGATGTCACGGCGCACATGCAGGCGTTTGTCGGTGACGATGTCGAGGTGTCGTTGCTGGATGAAGCGGTGCCGGTGTGGACGGAGCCGGAGACACAATGGGTGCAGCGTGTCTTCTCGGCGACAGGGGATGTGACGGGGACGCCTGCGCAGGTGGCGACGGCACCCTATTTCACCGATGCCTCGGCGTTGACGCCGGCCTATGGTGGCATTCCGACCGTTGTTCTTGGGCCGGGACCGGCCGAACTGGCGCATCAGACCGATGAGTGGTGCGAGGCGCGGGCGGTCGAGGAGGCCACCGAGATCTGTGCCAGATTGATCGACGACTGGCAGCGCACTCCCTGAACGGGACTGGCCGGCCAGATCATGGCTCCAGGAGTGTCACCATCTGCGTGAGGGCCGCGAAGAAGTTGGTCGGGCCGGTGTATCCGCTGATGCGCTCGATCTCATGGCCATCCTGCATCAGGACGATGGTCGGGACCGTCGAGACGGGCGTGTTGAGGCCAAGCTTCATCTCGTCGATATGGGTGATATCGACGTAACGCATGGGGATGGCCTTCGACCGTGGCGTCGCCTCGTAGGCCGGCTGGATGTAGGTGCGAACCAGGTCGCAGACGTTGCAGCCCTTGACCTCTATGACCAGCAGCTCAAGACGCCTCGGTTGTGCGGGGACAGGGCCGCGGGCGGCATCGAGGTGCGGCGGCATGAAGCCAAGAAACACGGCTATCATCAGGGCGGCTGTTTTACGCATACGCATGGGCGCAGTGCCTCGAGGTGGTTCAAAACGGGACGCGGCTTCACACCTTCGAAGCATACTTCATGCCAGCGCCGGCAAGGCTTGCTGCGTTATCTGAGCGTTAATTGGTGAACCAGAATGGTAAGCGGCGAGAGGATCGCGCGGCACCGAAGTTCATGGGCGTGCTGCCATGGCTGCGCGGGCCGGATCGGATGAGCCGGGCCGCGTCAGTGGCTGTGCCCTGCATCCGCTGGATCGCGAACACTGATGGGCGGGGGGGAAAGCGCGCTACGTGAGCCTTTGCCGGGCTGCGTGCGGATCATCTGCCGGTGCGTCATCTGCTGGCAGGCCGGCATCGGCAATGGGAGGCAACGGCTCAGGCTCCTTGGCGGGCAGCGCGTTGGCGCCTTCGATTTCGCCGAGCCAACCGGCGGTCGTTGCGAAAAGCGCGTCATGCTCGAAGCACTCGGTCGGGGCAAAGCCGTCGCATTCCGAAATCGCCCTGGCGACCAGCTTCCTGAAATCCGGGACATCGAAATAGGACGCGTGGACAAGTTCCTTCCAGGTGAAGTAGGTGGTCAAAGCAGTGTCGGCGGTGTGCTTGGGCTCGGCGGAGGCGAGTTCACCGATGGCCTGGCGGAACTTGGACAGGGAATTGCTGGCGACGGAGTCGGAATACCTGGTGATCTCGTCGCCGATGGCTGGTGGCAGGCGCGGTGGCGAGCGTTCAATCCAGTTTGGCCGGTCGGTGGAACCGATCGCTGTCTCGCCTTCGGTATCGTTGCCGAAGGCCGCGCGTTTGACTTCGCTGTTGGTCAGGCGGTTGAGCACGCTGCTGCTGGCGCTGCTGATCAAGGTGCCGAGGGTCCGGATGATCAGCATGAACAGGAGGGCCAGGAGGCCAGAAAACACCGGCACCAGCAATGCCGGAATGGCGATCGACCACAAGGAGCGGCGATCGGCAAGAACGGAGTCATCGCCAGCAATGGTGGAGGTGACCTGGTTGGTTGCGAGGTAGAGGAGGAGCCGGCTGTTGATGCGGAAATTCTCGCCGTTGCCGCAAAGTTTGCCGTCGTTGCACGGCGTGCCATCCCGGTTCTCGAAAAATGTGTGCCTGAACTTCAGGGCGTGCTCGGCTTCGCGCTTGCCGGGGAGATTTTCGGTAATGGCCTTGCGGGCTGCAATGTAGCGCTCTCGCACGTCGTCGCGCTCGAGCTGGGTCATCGGCTTCTGGACGACAACGCCATCGGCGGGCATACGCGCCCGCAGATTGTGCAGCCATTCATAGCGGGCCTTGCGCGCGGTGCGCAGTACAGCCTCGGTCTGGGGATAATTGCTCTTGTATAAATGCGTGTTGAGAAAATCGGCGAGGTTGACCATGGCCGATGGCCAAGAGAGCAGCGCGAGATAGAGGACGGGAACGGCGATGATCGACAGGGAGGTGATGGCCGAGACGGCGAACTGCTTGTCGAAGACGTCGACCCTGGCTCCCGGCAGGAAGGCAAGGCCCTGGACAGCTTCGTCGTCGGTATGGGTCAGGGGCAACCAGCGGCCGCCAAAGTAGCTCAGTGCTCGGCGCCTCACGCCTCTGCGGTAATGCAGAAGGGATCTCGCGTCCCAGAACTTGAGGCCGAAATAGAAAATGACAATCGGCAGGCTCATCAGGGCTGCGGTGACCATCCATTTCAACCCGCGGCGCTGAAGCCATGCCAGCGTGTTCGCCCGTTCGCTTGCGAACCAGAGCTGGGCTGCGACATCTATGAGGAAGATGGCCAGCAGCATGAACGAGGCGACAAAGACGACCTTGCGGATCAGGTCAAGCCGCTGGAACAGGAAGCGTTCCTTCTTGAGGGCGACGAACGGCGAGCCGACCGTGATCCAGCGCTTCAGTCCCTTGAGAGGGCGGCGTCGGGCTGCGCTCTTGAGGAGCGCCCATCCGACGACCGAACCTCCATGGCTGTGGCCAACCACGCAAAAGTCTTCGCCCTTGGCATCGAGGACCTGGAGTTCACGCAGGAGCGCATCGCCCGCCTTGCGCCGCCCGAGTTCGCTGTTGTCACCGGACCAGACGAACGGCTTGACCTCTACAGGACCAGCGGATTGCCCCTGTTCCAGCGTATGGCGGGCCTCGAGCAGGGCGTGCATGTCGTGGTCGAAGGTGCTGCCGGGTTGCCACCACTGCAGATCCTGGGGATCCGGCGATGTGGCGCCCGATGGCGGTGTTTCGGAGTGGGCAAATGTTCCGTGAACGGTCACGATCGTCGCCATCGCTCCCTCCTTCGCCAGCGAACACAAATCTGCCGGTACGGGAAAGCGAATCCCACATCCCCGTGAACCGCTGCGCCCTTGCAGGTCCGCGGGGCACGCTGTCATGCGGCGCAATCCGTCCGTCTGCCTGCTGGGTTCAACACCCGTGCGGGCTCGCGCCAGCAGGTAATCAAAACTCATGGTGAGAATTGGACAGGATGAAGGCTGACGGCTTTTTCAAGGCTGTCAGGTCGTCGCATGACAGCCGCGTTGAGGGCCGTTCCCGGCCCATTCCTCTCCTGTCCGTTCTGCGCCCGGCGGCGAGGCCCGCCCAGCTCCAGTGTCCCACCAGTGTGTCGCTCAGCCCTTGTCGCTCTTGGCGGCCAGGATCTCGACCATGCGTTTGTCGACGTAGTCGCCGACAAGGCCCTTCATCTCTTCGAGCTGGTCGGCAAAGAAGTGGTTGGCGCCGGCGATAATCGAATGCTCGATCTGGATGCCCTTCTGGGTCTTGGTCTTCGCGGCCAGTTCAGCCACCGATTGCGATGGCACGACCTTGTCCTTGTCGCCGCTGATGACCAGGCCTGATGACGGGCAAGGTGCCAGGAAGTTGTAGTCGTAGAGATTGGCGGGTGGGGCGATGCAGATGAAACCGTCGAGCTCGGGGCGGCGCATGAGAAGCTGCATGGCGATCCAGGTGCCGAACGATACACCGGCAATCCAGCAGGACCGTGAATCAGGGTTCTGGAGCTGGACCCAATCGAGCGCCGATGCTGCATCCGCCAGTTCCCCGGGGCCGTTGTCGAAAAAGCCCTGGCTGCGGCCGACGCCGCGGAAGTTGAAGCGCAGGACCGAGAAGCCCCGGTTCGCGAACGCGTAATAGAGGTTGTAGACGATGAGGTTGTTCATCGTGCCGCCGAACTGCGGATGCGGGTGCAGCACGATGGCGATCGGCGACCCCTTCTTCTTCGCGGGCTGGTAGCGGCCCTCGATGCGGCCTGCAGGCCCGGTGAAGACGACTTCCGGCATTATCGGGCTTCCATTCTCTTGCGGCGACCAAAGACGCCGGAATTGATCTCTTGCGGCGGCGAAAGGCCGCCGGATTGACTCGCCCCGG
>JBKDZY010000077.1:0-1836 GCA_047971765.1 Hyphomicrobiaceae bacterium
GATTATGCGGCTGATCCGCAATCGCTCCGCCCACCCCGTAGCGCCACCAACCAACCCTACCTTCAGTCGTGCCGGGGCGCAGTGCCAAGCCGTGCCTGATCGCCCAAGCCGTCCGCGCATGGCGGCATAATCCCCGTCCGCTATGCCCTCTACGAAGATTCGGGTGAGAAATCCGGGCTAGAGCGTATCGCCCTCAATTTGCCTCATACCCTGCAGCTTTGAAGTAGTTGTAGCACTCTTCATCTGAGAAGAGGTCGCAGACGTGACCGACGGCGGCCCATAGCTGATCATAGGTTCGCGCAGCCGCCTTTCTGATCAGCGTCTTGAGCTTTGAGAAGGCCATCTCTATGGGGTTCAGGTCGGGGCTGTAAGGGGGCAAGAACAAGAACCAGGCGCCGATGGCGCGCAGGGCATTCGCGGCGACGGGCGCCTTGTGGCTGGACAGGTTGTCGAGGATGACAACGTCGCCTTCGCGCAGCGTCGGCATCAGTTGGGTTTGGATGTATAGGCTGAACATCTCGGCGTTCATCGCCCCGTCGATGACCCAAGGGGCGTCGAGGCGGTCGTGGCGCAAGGCCGCGACAAAGGTCTGGGTGCGCCAGTGACCGAATGGCAGATGATCGACGAGGCGCTGCCCACAGGGCGCCCAGCCCGTCGTCTTGGCCATGTTAGTCTTGACCGAGGTTTCGTCCAGGAAAGCCAGCCGTTCCAGATAGTTGGCCATGAATGGCTGGCGCTTCGCTATCCAGATGCGGCGCTGATTGGCAACATCCTTGCGCTTCTGCTCAAGCGCCTGAAGGTCTTTTTTTGTGCGTCAGCCCGAGGCCGCGCAGCACCCTCCAGACAGGGCCGCGATGAACGTCGATGCCATGCGTCTCGGCCAGCTCCGTAGCCAATTCGTCGAGGGTGATCCCGCCCTTGGCGGCGATGCGATCCTCGATCCAGCCGGTCACGCCCGCCAGCTTGCCATGCCCGCCGCCGTTGCCTTGCTGCCGTGGCTTCAGCGATCCGGTTTCGCGACGCAGCTTGATCAACTCGTTGACGAACCTCGGCGACACCCGGAAGTGCCGCGCCGCTGCGCGATGCCCGTGGCCTTCGTCGACAAACGCGACGACACGCGCCCGAAGCTCTATCGGATGTGGTCTACCCAAATGCGACCCCCATATCTGCCTCAACGGTAGGGAATCACATCACGACCAGTCTGGGAATCCTGAATCGGATAGCCTGCGACACGCTCTAGCTCACTCTTCAAGGCTGTTGGCCTGATTGCCGCTCCAATATTAGTCGCCGAGGACCAGCACGTCGCCCGGGTCGAAGTCGCGATGGATCTGCTCCCCCGGAGATGGCGGCGGTCTGCCGGCGGTGTTGAACATGTCGAACGCGATGGTCTGCGTGCCGAGATCGATCCGGGCCCGCACGACCGAACCGAGAAAATCGACGGATACGACGCGCCCGGACAGCGAGAGCGAACCCTGTGCGCCACCTGGCGAGAGCGCCTCGGGCCGGATGGCGACAGAGAGCTTGCTGCCCGCCGGGCGGTCGATGGCCCGGGCCAGCGCAAGCGACTGGCCGTCGACGCTCACCTCTCCCGAGGTGGCATCCGTCACCACCGCTTCCAGCAGGTTCAGCATACCGACGAAACCCGCGACAAAGCGGCTGGCAGGACGGGTGTAGATCGCGCCCGGATCCCCGATCTGCTCAATGACGCCCGCGTTCATCACCACAATGCGGTCTGACATCGACAAGGCTTCCTCCTGATCGTGGGTGACATAGATCGTGGTGATGCCCAGCTCGCGCTGGATGGCCCGTATCTCCTCGCGCAGCGAAAGGCGGATC
>JBKDZY010000078.1:0-5086 GCA_047971765.1 Hyphomicrobiaceae bacterium
ATCCCAATCCGGCGCCATAGAGCCTGATCGGCTGAGATGGAAGCAATCCTGCTTCCATCGAAGGCGTGAATCAGTATCTTAAACAAAGAGTTGGAGCAGGCCACCAGCGTGGATGTGATTCCATTCGAGCCAAACCTGCTCTAGACCAATTCCGGTTTGGCCGGAACCGGTCCGGCTTGTTCGTGCTCGCGCGCCCTATCAGCCTTCGGCTGGGCGCTCCGCAAGCGCTTATCTGCTGCGCTGTGGCGGCCGTATCATCAGGCACAACGGGATGGCCAGCGCCGACAGCACCGAGTAGAGCACGAAGGCGTTGGTGAAACCGATCATCGTGGCCTGCCGCGTGAGTTCCTTCGACAGCCGGGCAATGCCGGTGAGCGTGTCGATGGACCATTGCCCGGCGACACTGGGCAGTTGCCACGACTTGTTGTAGGCCGTCGCCAACTCGGTCATGCGTGCGTAGTTCGCGCCCGTAGTCCGCACGATCTGCGTCACCGCCACGGAAATGAACAGGCTCGATCCCAGATTGCGGAGCAGGTGGAACATCGACGAGCCTTCCGCGCGATACTCCGGCGCAAGCGTCGAGAAGGTCACCACCGTCAACGGCACCCAGAATGTGCCGACCGAGAACCCCTGCATCAGGCTGTTGATGGCCAGCGTCGTCTCGTCGACGTCGAGATTGATGTGCGCGATCCACCATCCGGAGGAGGTCTGCAGCAGCGTGGCAAAGACCATGATGATGCGCGGGTCGAAGCGCTGCAGCCACATCGCCGCGAAGAACCCGAGCCCGTTGCCGACCCCGCGCCACGCCACATAGGCGCCGATGGCCGAGTCCGGATAACCCGCATGTTGTTGCAGCAGGGGCGGCATCAGCACGATCGGTGCGAAATTCAACATGCCGTAGAGGAAGACCAGGCCGCAGCCGATCGCGTAGTTGCGGTCCTTGAAATGCGACAGGGTGAGGAAGGAGCGGTTGGCCGTGACGCTGTGGCCGAGGAAGATGTAGAAGGCGATTGTCGCCACGATGGTCTCGATCCAGATCTCGGTGGAATCGAACCAGTCCAGCTTCTGGCCGCGAGAAAGCGCCAGCTGCGCCGAGGCAATTGCAATCGAGAGCGACAGGAAGCCGATCCAGTCGAGCCCCGCCGGTTTGCGGTCGGAGTGATCGTGCGGCAGGAAATAGCGGAACAGGATGAAGGCGATGACGCTGACCGGCAACACCATGAAGAAGCCCCACGGCCAGCCGAGTGTTTCGCCGATGTAGCCGCCGACAGTCGGGCCGATCACCGGACCCAGGATGTTCGACATGCCGTAGAGCGACATGACGAAGGCGTGCCGCCTGCGCGGAAAGCTGTCGAGCAGCAGCGTTTGGCTGAGGGGAACCAGCGGCGCCCCCAGCCCGCCCTGCATCACCCGCCAGAACACCAGCGTCTCCAGTGACGTGGACATGCCGCACATGAACGTCGAGACCGTGAATCCGGTCAGGCACCCCATCATGGTGAGGCGGCGGCCGAAGCGCGATACGAGCCAGCCGGTCGTCGGCGTCGCAACCGCTGTAGCGATGATATTGAACGTCATCACCCACGAGATTTCGTCCTGCGTCGCCGACAAGCCCCCTTGCATCTGCGGCAAGAGCGTCGTGGCGACCAGGATGGTTGCCGTGTAGCAGGTCGACGCCAGTATAACGCCCAGCAGCACGATCAGACGGCCCACTGGTGTCAGATCGTAGACGGCCCGATCCGGATCGAGGCTCACGCGCCTGTCCCCTCCCTCATGTGACGGCGCTCGACCCACAAGCCCAAGGCTTGTAATGCGGCTGAAAGCCTGTTGTTTCCTGGCCGCTCCAAGGGCCGCGGCGCATTCTGTAGCACGTTTGTTCCCCATCGTGTCGAGACCCGCAGGCCACAGTCTCGTCTCTTTTCAGTCATCGCCATGCCATGGCGCGAAGGCCAAATGCAGGAGAGCTGCGACGGGGGGCGGCAGCAGCATCAAATTTAATGGCAAGCCGCCGGTTTTAACCTTATCTTAAGGTTATCGAATCGAGAGTTGATCGCCCTGCGCCAGGGGGACTGGTAGCGCGTTCGATCATCCTGGGGACCATGAGACAAAACGTATTTGTCATAGCTGTGGGGGTGCTTGTTGCGTGGCTTCTCGCCGGTTGTTCCGGCGGACCGCAGCTTACGCCGGCGTCACGCCCATTATCCAAACAGACTCTGATGCAACTCGGCCGCATGGGCATGAAGCCCGAGGAGCCGATTTTCATCCGTATTTTCAAGGAAGAGTCTGAACTCGAGGTCTGGAAGCAGCGCGAGGACGGCCGCTTCTATCATTTCAAGACCTATCCGATCTGCAACTGGTCCGGAACACTGGGCCCGAAGCTGAAACAGGGTGACAGGCAGGCGCCGGAAGGCTTCTACACCATCTCCCATTCGCAGATGAACCCCAACTCGAAGTACTATCTGGCGTTCAACCTCGGCTTTCCCAATGCGTTCGACCGTGCCAACGGCCGCACCGGCAGTTCGCTGATGGTGCACGGCAAGTGCAAGTCGGCGGGGTGCTACGCGATGACCGACGCCTTGATCGAGGAAATCTACGGGCTGGCGCGGGAATCGTTCTCGGCAGGACATCCGACCTTCGAGGTGCACGCCTATCCGTTCCGCATGACTGACGCCAACATGGCGCGTCACCGCAAGTCGCAGTGGTTCCGCTTCTGGACGGTCATGAAGCAGGGCTACGATTACTTCGAGGCGCGTCATACGTTGCCACCCGTCACGGTCTGCGGTGGCCAGTACCACGTCAACACGCGGCCGGTCACCATGTCGCCAACCAGGTTGACCCCGCTGGCATGTGTCCGCAGCTTGAGCGGCCTGCCGAGCTGCCGTTGTGGCCGGGGAGTGGCCCGCAGACCGCAAGGAGCGGGCTGGTCGCACAAGGGCCGAAGCGGCGGTCGGGTTCCAAGGCGGTGGCGTCGTCATCGAGCGGCAGCGGCTCTGGCTTCTTCAGCACGTTCAGCGGTAGCGGGTCGAGCAGCAAGCCGCAGTCGATGGGTTTCGGGTTCGTGAACCAGTAGTCATGGGCATCCGCCAGCCGGCAGACGTGAACGCCTGTCAGGCAGTCCGTCCGGCCGTGTGTTCAACGGAGCATCGGCGGCTATAGCGTTTCAGGTTCAAGTGGAAACGCTCAGTCGGCAACTCTGCGGCTCAGGCAGCAGATGCCTCCCTCGGGGCAGCGGTGCACGGTTGCCACACCGCTGGGAAAGCTCGTCATCAACCGCCCGGTCACGCCTTGAAAGCTGTGGCTTACATGCTCCAATTCATTGCTGTTGCGCTCGCCCGGCGGTATCGCTTTTGGCGTTCATCCTGTGGGTTGCCACGCGCACGAGGGCTGTCCGGAAGGGGTGGCGGCAGGTCCCAGGCATGCGTTGATGTTGGGAGGTAGGAAGGACGATGTTGGCAGCGCGTATGTTGAAGCTGGCCCTGGCTGTGCCGCTGGCAGCAAGCCTGTGGCTCGCCTCGAAGGCGTCCGCGCTGGAAATCGTTCTCCATGACGTGGCTGCTGACCGCATCGAGCGCCAGCGTGCCTTTATTCGCAATCAATTGCCCTTGCCCGGCACCCCCGAACTCGCCAACCTGGACAAGCGCATGGAGGCCTTGGGCCTCAAGCGCGGCGATGCCATATTCATTCGCGTGTTCAAGGCGTCTTCCGAGCTCGAACTGTGGATGCAGAACAGGACGGGGACCTTCACGCTGCTGGCGACCTTTCCCATCTGTCATTGGACGGGAACGCTTGGGCCCAAACTTCGCGAAGGCGACAAGCAGAGCCCGGAAGGGTTCTACAGCATCGGCTGGCCGCAAACCCGCCTGGTCGGACATTGGCGCAAGGCATTCAACCTGGGATTTCCCAATCGTTTTGACCAGCGGTTGGATAGAACGGGCTCATATATCCTCATCCATGGTGGCTGTTCGTCGGTTGGCTGCTATGCCATGACCAATCAGGTCCAGGCCGAGATCTACAGCCTCGCCAGCGCTGCCCTGAAGAACGGTGAAAAGCGGTTCCACGTCCACATCTTTCCGTTCCGCATGACGGCGGAAAACATGGCCCGCTATGCCGGGAACCCGTGGATGCGGGCCTGGGCCGACTTGAAACCGGCCTATGACAGCTTTGAGCGGACACACGTCCCGCCCAGAATTGCGATTTGCGGAACCCGCTACCAGGTGGCTGATGGCCTTCCCGGCGAGACGGGAGGCGACGACCGCCGTCTGCCGGTGTTGCGGGGCGGCGGACGCCAGCAGGTCCATGAGGCCGCAGCCATACCTTTCGATATGAGCAGGTGGTCGCCACCCTCATGTGAAATGGAAGATGCCGACCGGCGCCGAGCGGTACTGGCGGCCCAGGCCCGGGCGATCGCAGGGCCGCCCGTGACGGCTGCGGCGACCGCCCAGACAACGATTGCCAGCCCACATGAGCCGGATCAGGACGCCAGGAGCGTCATCGTCACGGGCACCGTGGCAAGCACGTCCGCCGAGATCGAGAGCGGAACCACCATTCCGCCGGTTCCACAGGAGCAGCAGGTGGTGCCGATCCCGCGGCAGCCGCACATCAAGCCAGTCGTCCACAAGCCGACGGTCGGGAACCCGGGGGCCAGGAAACCTTTGGTCAGGACGACGGTCGCCAGGCCGAACCGGGTGGCGCGCGAGGAGGACGACGACGCGCGGACGGAGAAACGCCCCGCCAAAAGTCACCGCGCGGTCGCCCGGGCGAAGCCCCAGCCGTCGCGTCAGCAGGTGCGGCGCGTGAGCCGGAACCGCCAAACCGCCCCACGGCGAGCCGGCACCATGGACATGTACGGACGCAATGGCTTCGGAAACGCGCTGCGCAACGATGGGCTGCCACTGGTGGCTGGCAATTGAACGCCTGCACCGGGTGGGCGATCGGGAGTTGACACGCGCGGTCCACCCATACAATGACCGGGTAGGGTTGATCGGTTGGCTGGCGTGACACCGGCCTTTGCCCTGACTCGATGACGCCCGCCCGTGCGCACTTCGGCGTCCCGGAACCCTTGCCGAATGGAGTTGCGAACCCGATGCCA
>JBKDZY010000079.1:0-4304 GCA_047971765.1 Hyphomicrobiaceae bacterium
ATGACCTCCCGGGTGTCGGTGAGAACCTGCAGGACCATTACGCACCACGCACCCGCTGGGCGATTGGCCGGCGCGGCGTGACCTTCAACGATCGCGGACGCGGCCTCGGTCTCGTCAATCAGGCCATGCGCTATGCGGTTCTGGGAACCGGTATGCTGGCAATGGTCGCGGCACCCCTGCGCGCCTTCGTGCGGTCCCGCGAAGGCCTCGACGTGCCCGACGTCCTGCTGGGCTGGGTCCCGATGTTCACCGAGCCAGGACCCAGGGGACCAAGAATCTCCGCGCAATCTGGCGTCACCTGCTACGCGCACGCCATGCGGCCGGAAAGCCGTGGCCACATCCACGTCACCAGCACCGATCCCGCAACAGCACCGACCATCCATTTCAATTTCCTGGCCGAAGCGGCTGACGCGCAGCTCACACTGCGCGCCGTCAGGATTGCCCAGTCCGTGATGCGCGCGCCCGCCATGCAGGCCCTCGACGTGACGGAAATCGGCCCCGGCGAGAAGCTCCGCTCGGACGACGAGATGCTGGACTGGGTCAAGTCGGTCGGCGAGACCACCTACCATCCGGTCGGCACCTGCAGGATGGGCACCGGCCGCGACGCCGTGGTCGATCATCGGCTCCGGGTGCATGGCATCCCGGGTCTGCGCGTCGCGGACGCCTCGATCATGCCCACCATCACGTCCGGCAACACCAACGCGCCATCCATCATGATCGGCGAGAAGGCCGCGGCCATGGTGCTGGAGGACAATGCCGCCTGAAGACCGGCCATGTGAGGACCAGGCCTCAGGGCCGGCATCGCCGCCAATCGACAGGTGGCTGGCAAATGATCGAACAACTGCACTACTCTCTGGATCCGATCACATGGTCCGGCATCATCCCGGTGCCAGCTCCTCGACGGACCAACCAGCCAGCAGGAAGGATACGCTATGCAGTTCACCATGAAGGGACGTCGCGCCCTGATCACGGGCGGCAGCCTGGGTTTGGGCCTCGCCATTGGTGAAACATTCGCCAAGGCCGGCGCCAGCGTCGCGCTGGTCGCACGCCGCGAAGACGTCCTCGCCGACGCCCGCAAGAAGGTCGAGGCCGCCGGTCCGCCGAGGGCCATCGCCATCTCTGCCGACATCGGCACCGCCGAAGGCTGCGAGAAGGCATTCAAGGAGGCCGTCGCCGGCCTCGGTGGGGTGGACGTGCTCGTCAACAACGCAGGCACGTCCCAGCGCGGTCCCTTCGAGGAGATCTCGGACGAGTTGTGGCAGCACGACCTGGACCTCAAGCTGTTCGCCGCCATCCGGCTGGCACGGCTCGCGTTGCCGGCCATGAAGGCCCAGAAATGGGGACGCATCATCAACGTGCTGAACACCGGTGCCAAGGCTCCGCCAGCCGAAGGCGCGCCAACCGCCGTCTCCAGGGCCGCCGGCATGGCACTCACCAAGGTTCTGGCAGGCGAAGGCGCCAAACATAACGTGCTGGTCAACGGACTGCTTGTCGGCCGCATCGAAAGCGACCAGTGGGCACGCCGCCACGCCGCCGAGAAGGCCAAGGGCGTGAACCGCTCTCTCGAGGACTACTATGCCGAGATGGGCAAGTCCCTGCCGATGGGCCGCCTTGGAACGTCCCAGGAATTCGCCAATGCCGCCCTGTTCCTGGCCTCCGACGCCGGGTCCTACATCAATGGCACCGCCATCAATGTCGACGGCGGACTGTGCCCAGTCGTCTGAGACCGCGTCTGAGACCGCATCGCCGCATCATGCAAACGACATGAGGCACCGGATAACCTGCCCGTTCATCAGACGCGGGCAGGTTGTATCGCAACCACAGGCATCCCCGCGAACGACATGCGCACCGTTCACTCGCGGAATGCCGGCTGCGGCTCCACATTCGCCGAAATTCGAACACGCTACTCTGACAATCCAAGCCTATACGGATTTGACGGGTCCCAATCTCGCTCCAGTTATGCAATAACGTGACCCGTCATTGGGGTAGGCTCCGCCCAGCGCGGAAAAACGGGAAGGCTTCGCGCTGTCGTTGCAGTGGCGAGCCCTGGACGACAGGTTATGAACCGGGTCTTGCTAGTCATCGGCGGACTTCTGGTTGGCGTGTTGGCGCTCTTGTTCGTTGCGCCGGCAGTGGTCGACTGGAATCGGTACCGCGGCGTCTTCGAAGAGGAAGCCACGCGCTTTCTTGGCCGGGAGGTGCGCGTCGGCGGCGAGATCAGCCTGCGACTGCTGCCCACGCCCTACGTCGATATCCAGAAGGTGCGCATCGCGGACACGGCGGCCAATGTCGGCAAGCCCCTGTTCATGGCGGAAAACCTGACCGCCAGCCTCACCGTCGGCGGGCTGCTCGCCGGCATCATCGAAGCCAAGGACATCAAACTCACGCGCCCCGTCGCCACCCTTGTGTTGGACTCGAGCGGGGGCGGGAGCTGGTCCGGGCTAGCGCCATCGAACCTGCCTCCTGCCCTGTCGCGCACCCCGATTGCCTTCGATGCGATCCGGATCGAGAACGGCAAGCTGCAGATCCTCGCACCGTCCGGAGAAACACGGGCCGTCTTCGACAACATCAATGGCGACGTGTCCGCCTCGTCGCTGGCGGGTCCCTACAGGATTGCCGTCACCTACGCGACCGCTGGCGGCAAGCCGCGCGAGCTGCGCCTCTCGACCGCCGCGCCCGATCCCGACGGTAGCATCCGCACCAAGGGCACCGTCCGCACACCGGACTCGGATCTGTCCTATACCTTGGACGGCCAACTGCACGACATCTTCGCCAAGACCCGGTTCGATGGCGATCTGACCGCGCGGCTGCCGCTGCCCTCCTCCAGCGACGCTCCGGCCCCCACCTCCAGGGACGACGGCCACAACCGGCAGTTCGACGTGCGCGCCAAGGTCCACGCCGATACCGTCGGGATGCAATTGACCGGCCTCTCCCTCACGTTCGAACAGGGCGGCCGCCCGCAGCTCGCCACCGGCGAAGCCAAGGCGACCTGGGCCAACGCGACCAGCATCGACCTCAACCTGAGTTCCCACTGGCTCGATCTCGACCGCATCACGGGTGGCGCAGGAGCCGAGACATCGCCGCTGCGCAAGATCCAGGTCCTTGCCAACGGCTTGTCCCGCGCCTTGACGACGGAGGGACGAACCGTCGCCCGCCTCTCGATCGACCAGGCAACCTTGGGCAAGGAGGTCGTGAGCGGCCTCGCGGCAACGCTGGAACAGACCGGCGACAAGTTGCAGGTGCGCGGCTTGACCGCCTCCTTCCCTGGCGGGGCGCGGCTGACCGCCGACGGCAAATTCGAAATGGCCGGCAAGACACCGAAGTATGATGGCCAGATCAACGTGCGCGGCGCATCCCTGACACGCTTCCTCGGGTGGGCGGCACCGGGCCGCAATCTGGCGCTGTCCAAGGGCGACAGCACGTTTTCACTGCGCGGCAACGTCTCGATCGCCTCGGACGAGATCGCAGGTCGGAACATCTCGCTGCGCATTGGACGCAACGCGCTTACCGGCCAGGGAAGCTGGCACGAAGGCGCCAATCGCCAGCTCAAACTGGACCTGGAGGGCAGCGAACTCGACCTGTCCGCACTGGTCCCCGACAAGGTCGTGACCTTGCCCGGAATCGCCGAGCGTCTCGCACAGGCAAGCAAACCGTCATCAGACGGCGCGAAGGAGGCCAATGCAGGCGCGCAAGGCGGTCTCAACGCCGACATCAAGTTGCGCCTCGGTGATTTGCGGGTCGCCAACGCCGTCTTCCATGACAGCTCTGCCGACTTCGAACTGCTGGACGGGCATCTGGCGATCAAGAGGATCCATCTCAAATCGCACAGCGGCTATCGCCTGGACCTCAGTGGTGACATTGCCAATCTCGGCAGGGACGATGCCAAAGGCCAGTTGACCACGTTCGTCTCCGCCGATTCGGAATCAGGCCTCGAAGCCGCCGTCCAGATCCTGGCCGTTCCCCCTGACCTTGCGACCGAGGTCCTCACTCCCGAGCGCAAACCGCTGATGCTCCCGCTCAGAATGGCTGGCCGCATGTTGCTGGGCTCCCGCGGCATCCATGCGCGAGACCTGTCCCTGGACGGCGCTGCGGGAAGCACCCGCGTATCAGGAACCGTCAAGCTGCGCGGCCAGCCGACCAGTTGGCGCGAAAAACAGACCGACATTGCCCTGACCTTCGAAGGCCCCTCCGCCATCCGCCTGCTTGCGGGCGCCGCCCCCAGACACGCAGCCGGGAAAACGTCCGGCCAGCCCTCCCCCGGACCAGGCGCACCTGCGCCGTCCCAGGCCGTGATCATTCTCCGC
>JBKDZY010000080.1:0-7164 GCA_047971765.1 Hyphomicrobiaceae bacterium
TCTTGCATGCTGGTGCTCCGAATGCCAACACCGGGCGGAATGTCTCCGCATTCCAACTTGGACGGATCTTGACCTGATTGTGAACGCCGGAGACTATAACTTGCATCAACAGATCTTGTCGTAGGGGATCTCATTTGGGAGTGGCCGTGCAAATCGGTAAAGATCGTGTGGCAAACGCGAGCCTGAAGTCGATCTTGGACCTGGTCGCTGCGGATATGACCGCAGTGAACAGTATTATTTTGGACAAGGCGATCTCGGACGTCGAGATGATCCCGTCCTTGGCCCACCATCTGATCGATTCCGGCGGCAAGCGCCTGCGCCCCATGCTGACCATCGCCGCCGCCCGGATGGTGGGGTGTGAAGGCAGGGATCACATCACGATGGCCGCTGCCGTGGAATTCATGCACACGGCAACTCTCCTTCACGACGACGTCGTGGACGACAGCAACGTGCGCCGTGGCAAGCCGTCCGCCCGGATGATCTGGGGCAACCAGGCCAGCGTCCTGGTCGGCGACTTCCTGCTGGGGCAGGCCTTCCGCATGATGGTGGGCGTCGGCTCCCTGCCCGGCCTGCGCATCTTGTCGAACGCGGCGGCCGTCATCGCCGAAGGCGAGGTCATGCAGCTGGCAGCCGCCAAGAACATGGCAACGACCGAGGACGAGTATCTCGCGATCGTCGATGCCAAGACCGCCGCCCTCTTTTCTGCCGCCGCCGAAGTCGGATCCGCCCTCGCAAACCGGCCGTCAGAAGAGCAGGCGGCACTGCGGTCCTATGGTCGGAACCTGGGGATTGCCTTCCAGCTCGTCGATGACGCCCTCGACTATGCCGGCGATAGCAAGAGCCTTGGCAAATCCGTTGGTGACGATTTCCGGGAAGGCAAGATCACGCTTCCGGTCATCCTGGCCTATCGGCAGGGCGACGCGGGCGAGCGGGCATTCTGGCAACGGTCGCTGGTGAATGGCGAAACGGGTGACGCGGAGCTGCGCGAAGCTATCCGTCTCGTCAAACGCCACGGCACCGTTGACGCCACCCTCGAGCGGGCCCGCCATTTCGGTGGTCTCGCCCAGGATGCACTGACGATCTTCCCGGCCACCGGCGAACGCCAGGCCCTGCTGGATGTGGTCGAGTTCTGCATCAGCCGAAGCCACTGAGACCAACAGTCCTGCCACGCTCGGGCGATCCCCGGACCGCGATAGCGTTTCAGCTCCGAGCGGAAACGCTCAGGCCGCGACGGCGCCCCGCAAGCATCACGTGATCAGGCATACGAAAACACCCCCGGAACCGCAGGGTCCCAGGGGTGCGTTTAGTGCGTCTAGTCATGATTGACCGTCGTGACCACTGCCAGACGGGCAAACCCTGTTACTCCTTCGGCTGCACGGCTGACTTGGGAGCGGCATTCGCCTTCGCTGGCGCAGCGGCCTTGGCCGGGGCCTTTGCTTTCGCCTTCGGCTTGGTCCGGCAGTGGGCCTTGATCGCCTTGCCAGCTTTCGTCTTGTGCTCGCCAATCCACTGGCAGGTCGCATTGCCGCCACAGGCGTCCTGGGCCAGACCAGCGCAGGCCGACTTCGGTTTGGCAGCTTTCTTCGCCTTGGCGGTGGCCTTCGTGGCCGCAGCAGGTGCCTTTTCGGCCGGCTGCTTCTGCAACTGCGCATTTGCGGCGCCGCCAGAAAGGGTAAAAGCAAGAGCAACGGCAAGCGCGCTGAAACCAATACGGGTCGATGTCATCACGGCAGTCACCTCCATAAGTTGATGCCGAACGCTTCATAGCATCGCGTCGAATAAAAACACACGGAAAAGTGATGAATATTTATTCAGCTTCCTCGACAGCTCGAAACCTACATTTTTTCACCAAGACGGCATGAAAAGTATTCTTGCATTGAGGGTTGTATACTTGAAATTATGGCCCGCAACCAAAGTAGAAACACCAGAAGTTATTGTTTGGAAGGCAATGTTATCTTGAAGATGACCGTGGTATATCTGGTCGCAGGTCCGAATTTGATCGACTGTAGCAGCCAATCAAATCCGGTCCCTACTCTGTGCACACCGTTCCACTAACTCTGTTTGCGCTGCGCGCGCGCCTCGATTTTCTTCGCCTGGACCATCACCCGCTCGGCTTTCACCACGATCGGAATGTCGATCATTTTACCGTCGAGTTGAATTGACGCACGTCCCTCCGACTTCGCTTTTTCATAGACCTCGATGACCCGCCTGGCCCATTCGAGTTCCTGCGGCTTGATGCCGAATTCCTCGTTCAGGATCGCGACGTGGTTCGGGTGGATGCACGAGGCGCCGCGGAACCCCATGCGGCGGGCCAGGCGAGCCGACGCGCGGTAGCCGTCGAGGTCCCGGAAATCAGCAACCGAACCAATGATCCCCATAGGCATGAGGCCATTGGCAATGGCAGCGATGGCCACCCGCTGCTTCGGATAATGCAGGATGTCGGTCGCCGCTTCGCCACCGATCTCCATGGCGAAATCCTCCGATCCGAGCCCGATCGAGATCAATCTCGGATGCGCCGACGCGATCTCCTCCGCACGCGCGAAAGCGGCTGGCGTCTCGATCAGGCCCATGAATTTCGTGTGACCAACCCGCATTCCTTTTTCGGCCTCGATGCGGTCTGCCAATTCCGCCAGCAGCCTGATGTGCCCGGCGCTGTCGATCTTCGGCAGGATCAATGCGGAGATGGCGGGTGAGATCGCCGCCTCCATGTCGCGCACGCATAGCTCCAGCGGCTGGTTGATCCGCACCACGATATCCGCCCCGCTTTGCGCCACCTTCGGCACGGCATCCGCGATCAGGGTGCGTGCGGTCGCCTTCTCGGCCGGCGGCACACTGTCCTCGAGATCCAGGATAATGGCGTCCGAGCCACGCTTGTGCGCCGTCTCGACAAACTTCGGCACGTTGACCGGAACAAATAACATCGAGCGCCAGATCGGCAACTCCGGGAAATTCTGGCTCATGGAACCACTCCATTGTCTGGGATTGCCACGGTGGGCTCGCATGCTGATGCACAAGGGATTGCCGCCTCCGGCGCACTCGTCGGCGCCGGCCGCCCAGGACAATGGTGACGCATGTCCCATCGTCCTGGGCAGGCATCGCAGGCTGGTCTTGCTGCCTCGAAACCTACTTGGTGACTTTCGTCTTGGCGCGTTGTTCAAAATCCTTGATCAGGATATTGGAGCACGCCTCGCCGCCATGATTGTTCATGGCGATGTTATGGATCTCTTCGACCAGCCGCCCGAGCATCATCGGCACGCCGGTATCCTGGCCGAGCTTGTTGGCGAGGCGCACATCCTTGGTCATCAGACCCAGTGCGAACGACGCCGGGAAGTTCCCGTCGACCGTATCGGCCAGCGAACGCTCGGTCGTGCCGTTGCGACCGGAACTCTTGTTCAACACTTCCACGGTGAGCTTGGGATCGAGACCGTTCTTGACCGCCAACGCCATCGCCTCGAACGCGATCGCCCGGCCCGTCGCCAGCATCAGGTTGTTGACGAGCTTCATGGTCTGTCCTGCGCCGACATCTCCCACCCGGAAGACATTCGGGCCGACACGCTCGAACACCGGCTTGATCTTCTCGAACACCTCTTGCGGCGCACCCACCATGATCGCCAGAGTACCGGCCTCCGCCCCTGCCGGCCCACCGGAAACCGGTGCGTCGATCATCGTCACGCCCTTCTTGGCGAGTTCCGACGCCATCTCCTTGGTTTGCAGAGGATCCCCGGTCGTCATGTCGGCAACGATCGTGCCCGGCTTCAGGCCCTTGGCAAGACCGTTCTCGCCGAAGATGGCCTGCCGCACATTATTCGAGTTCGGCAGGCACAGGCACACCACGTCGCACGCCTCGGCCAACGCCGCCGCGCTCTGCACCGGTTTGCCGCCAAGCCCTGCGATCTCCGACACCTTCTTGGGGTCGAGATCATAGACCTTGAGCGGGAGCTTGTTGGTAAGCATCCGCTTGACGATACCGCCGCCCATGCTGCCGAGACCGACGTATCCGACTTCCATTGTTCGTTTCCTTCACGTTCGTCCTGAAAACCTGAATTGTGCCAGATGAGGCCAAAGCCCGGTCTCCCGCAACCACCGGATTGGCATGCCGCCTATTCCGCCGCCTGCTGGGCCACCGTTGGCGCGTCACCCATCAACGTTGTTCGCCGCATGTCGCGCTTTTCCGTATGCGGGAACGGGCGCGCCCGATGCATGGTCGTGCGGTTGTCCCACATGACCAGATCGCCGTCGCGCCATTTATGCACGTACTTGAACTCGGGCTGTGTCGCATGTTCCGTAAGATCCATCAGGAACGCCTTGGCCTCGGGCTCCGGCCAGCCTACGATCCGCCCCGCGTGCGACGACAGGTAGAGCGACTTGCGGCCGATGGCCGGATGCTCCCGGACCAGCCGTTGCAGCACCGGTTTCATCCGCTCCCGCTCCTCGGCCGAGAATTCCACGAAACCGTGCTTGGCACGGCTGAACATCTGCGAGTGCTCGCAGATCAGCTCCTCGCACAGCACCTTCGTATCCTGGTCGAGCGCATCATAGGCGGCCCGCATGTCGGCAAACTCGGTATTCCCGCCTTTGAGAGCCACCTTCCGCCCATGCAGCAGCGAATATTTCGCCGGAACCGCCTTGAAGGAACTGTCCGAATGCCAAAGCTGATTGCCGAGCGCATAAAGCCTGCGGCGATCGTCCCGGGCGAACGGCCGGCCATCCTTGTCGAGATTGGAAACATCCGCGAACGTGTTCGGCAGCCTCTGCTCTTCAGGCTTCCGGAGGCTCACGCCGATCGCCATCTCGATGGTGCCGAGGGATTGCGTGAAGGCAAGCTGGCTCTCGTCGGTCAGGGACTGGTCGTGGAAGACAAGGACCGCGAACTTGTCCATCGCGGCATGGATGGCCGCCACGTCGGCCGGCGACAATGGCCTGGTCAGATCGAGACCGGATGCTTCCCCGGCAAAACCCGGGCCGGCTTCACGAACCGAAAGTGGCATGGCACAATCTCCAAATTGCAATGTATTCAATGGCGTTACGCCGCCTGGGCGACCGTTGGCGCATCGCCCATCAGTGTCGTCCGCCGGACATCGCGTGGCTCGTCGTGCGGGAAGGGCCGGGCACGGTGCATGGTGGTGCGGTTGTCCCACATGACAAGATCACCCACCTCCCACGCGTGCACATGCTTGAACTCCCGCTGCGTCGCATGTTCGGTCAGGTCCATCAGCAGCGCCAACGCCTCGGGCCTCGGCCAACCGACAATGCCGCCCGCATGAGAGGCAAGGAACAGCGACTTGCGCCCCGTCACCGGATGCGTGCGCACCAGCTTCTGCCGCACCGGCTTGAAGCGGTCCCGCTCATCGTCGGTGAAATCCGTAAATCCCATCTTTTCGCGCGAGAAGAGTTGTGAATGCTCACAGACGAGATCCTCGCAGAGATCCTTCATGTCCTGGTCGAGCGCATCATAGGCGGCCCGCATGTCGGCAAACTCGGTGTTGCCGCCCTTGGAAGGCAGTGCGCGGGCATGAAGCAGGGAATACTTGGCAGGCACCACCTTGAAGGAGCTGTCCGAATGCCAAAGCCGGTTGCCGATCGCGAACAATCGGCGCCGGTCATCGCGCGCGAACGGCTTGTTGTTCACATCCAGATTGGAGACATCCGCAAATGTACTCGGCAGCCGATGGTCCTTGTCGTTGCGCAAGCTTGTGCCGATGGCGTGCTCGAGAGGTCCGAGCGACTGGGTGAAGGCCAATTGCTGCGCATCGGTCAACGGCTGGCGGCGGAACACCAGCACGGCATAGGTGTCCATGCCTGCATGAATGGCCGCAAGGTCCATCTCGGACAGCGGCCGGGTGAGATCCGCCCCTTCGACCTTGCCCGCAAAGCACGGGCTGATGTGTTGAATGGTGATCGCCATGACGTGGCTCCCGGAAAAGAGAAGCCAATGTTAGGCACGCTCAGGCCAGCCTGTCACGCCGCCGCTAGAAATTCGCATGTAGCGCCCCCTGCCCAGGGCATCCGGGAACCGGGACGGGCCTACCCGTCCACGACGGTCGCCATCCGGGCCGATTGACGAGGCGCACGCACCAGCAACGCGGCCACCACCGCCGAGCCGGACAATACGGCAAAACAGAACAGAGAGAGATTGTAGTTGCCGCTGTAGTCACGCAACGCTCCCGACAGCAGCGGCCCCGACGCCTGGGCTGTCACCTGCACCGACAGGGCGACACCCCTGATCGCACCGAAGCTCTTGCGGCCGAAGTAGTCGGCCCAGGCCACCGGCAGGCCAATGTGGATGCCCCCCATGCCAAAACCGAACAGCACCGCGGCCAGGATGGCGATAGCTGGTGACTGTGCCGCCCACATTGCCGTCGCGCTCGCCGCCAGCAACAAGCCGGAAGCGGCAAGCCCTAATTGGACGCCGCTGCGGCGTAGCACGACCCCGAACGCCAGGCTCGAGACGGCCGAAGCCAACGAAAACGCCGTCACACTGGTCACGGCAACACCCGTCCCGAAACCGCGCTCGACGATATGCGCCGCCTGGTGCAGGCTCATGCCCGCCTGCACCGGATAGATAAGCAGCGTATAAAGCGACAAGATCCAGAATGTGCTGGTCGAAAGCGCCTCCGAGCGCGTGAACGTCGGCTCCTCGCCCCCCGAAGCTGCCTCCCCTCGCACGCTGGGATCAGGTTCCACACCAGCATCGGAGGACGTCGTGTGCTGCCTGGTCCCATCGGGCTTGAGACCGAGATCTTCCGGCCGCCGCACCATCAACGCCCATGTCGGCACGAACCCCATCACCAGCACGGTAAGGCCGATCGCCACCCAGCCCGCCCGCCAGCCATCGTGAGCCATCGCCCAGTAGCCGATCAGCGGCATGAATGTCAGCCCCAGCATTTGCGCCAGCGTGGAGATGGACGCGGCGAACGGCCGGCGCCTGACGAACCAGTTGGCCACTGCCCCATTGGTCCCGAGATCGAAAGGCCCCGCGAAATTCATCCGCGCCACGCAGAACAGCAGATAGAATGCCAGCAGCGAATGGATTGTCGAAAGCGCAAGGATCGTGGCGCTCGTCGTCAGCACGGCCAGCATCAAGATGACCCGCGGCCCCTGCCGGTCGAGCATCGAGCCGATCATCGGAGAGGTGAGCGCCGCCAGCACGCCACCAAGCGAGAC
>JBKDZY010000081.1:0-3736 GCA_047971765.1 Hyphomicrobiaceae bacterium
TATGGCGGGGTGGCTGCACCCGATCCCATTCCGAACTCGGCCGTGAAACGCCCCAGCGCCGATGGTACTTCGTCTCAAGACGCGGGAGAGTAGGTCGTTGCCAGGTCTGCCAAGAGGTGAGGGATTTCAAGTTGAATGAAGTCGGGATATATCTCCTCTGTCGATGATCAAGAATTGCAAAACCCTTCGCTGTTCGCAGCGGAGGGTTTTTGCGTTTGTGACCAGGCTCCGCGAAGCACCCGCTGTCCGCCCCGACAGTCCAATATCCGCAACAGAAAAATGGGTGCCCCATCCAGGCCGCGGCTCTTGTGGGATCGGCAGGCGCTGAATAAGCTGCCGGCGTATCGCATTGCCATGCGGACGCGCCTCGGGGAGCACAAGAGATGACCAATCCGCATGCAGCCGCTGATGCACACGACGCGCATGTCTTTCGCGCGCCGGAAGCCACGTTTCCGTTGGATGTCGGCGGGCTGGCACAGTACCTGGAAACCGTTGGGCTGCCACTCGACCGTGAAACCGCGATCGTCCAGTTCGGAACCGGACTTGCGAATATAAATTACCGCCTTCGGGCTGGAGATCAGTGGCTGGTTTTGCGGCGCCCGCCGGATGGTGAGCTGCCGCCTGGCGCACATGACATGTCGCGCGAGCACCGCATTTTGTCGCGCCTCTGGCAGGAACTGCCGCTTGCTCCCCAAAGCCTGCACCTTTGCGAGGACAAGTCCGTCATTGGTGTGCCGTTCCAGCTCATCGAATACCGGCCGGGTCTGGTCGTGAAGGGGGACGACCGAAGTCATTTCGTCGGGAAGCCTGCCGTTGCCGGGAGGACCGGCACGATGCTGGTCCAGACATTGGCCGCAATTCACGCCGTCGATCCAAAATCCGTTGGTCTTGATGCGCTCGGCAAGCCCGATGGCTTCATTGATCGCACCATTCGCGGATGGGCTGGCCGGGCCGCGAGACTTGAGCTGCGCGCGGACACAAAGACGCTTGTTGAGGACGTCGCCCAGTGGCTGCAGCGACAGAACGTCCGTCCTGGCGTCCCGACGCTGCTTCATTCCGATTTCAAGCTCGACAATCTGATTGTGGACCCTGCGAATCTGCAGCCGGTTGCCATTGTCGATTGGGACATGGGGACGCGGGGCGAGCCGCTGTTCGATCTGGCCACGATGATCAGCTATTGGGTCGAACCGGATGACCCGCCGTGCATGCATGACATGAAGCAGCTTCCAACTGCTGCACCAGGATTTCCCACGAGGAACGAAGTGGTTGCTGAATATGCGCGGATCACGGGGCGTGACGTCTCGGATTTTCCGGCCTTGCGCGTGCTGGCCATGTTCAAGCTGGCTGTTGTGCTCCTGCAACTTCATGCGCTTTGGAAGCGCGGTGCCGCCAAGGGCGACGACTATGCTCCGCTTGAACGGATCGCAACCGACCTGCTTGCCTTTACCCGCGATGTCGCCGCCGGCAAGGCCGGCTAGCACCGAGCGCGCGCCGTACCGGCCCGGGCCACATTGCAGATGAAAACAAATCGGAAGCTAGGATAATCGCGTGCAGACACTGGATCAACTTCTTCAAAAGCCCGGCACCATATTCGGGACTCACATAACAATTCCGCATTCCTCCGTGGTCGAGAGTATGGCCATGGCCGGGGTCGCTTATCTGATCATTGATCGCCAGCATGTGGCGCAGAACCTGGAAACGGCCGAGAGGCTGATCCGGGATTGCAAAGCCAATGGGTTGACGCCTTTTGTCCGAACCCTGGATCAGTCTCCGGCATTGATTGGCGAGGCTTTTGATATTGGTGCGGCAGCAGTGATTGTTCCCGGCATAGAAACGAGGGAGCAGGCGGAAAAATCGGTTTCGGCCGCGCGTTACGGCCCCAGAGGCACGCGAAGTGCCTGTCCATTCGTTCCTCAGGCAGGATTGAATACGCCGGATTGGAAGGGCCATGTCGGCAATCACAATGACGGATGCGGTATCTTCGCCCTTGTGGAAACCCGAAAGGGAATCAACAATATAGAAGAGATTGCCAACGTTCCCGGGGTGCGGGGATTGATGGCCGGCGTGGTCGATCTGTCGGTCGACATGGGGTGCGATGGCAACACCACTCATTCCGATGTGCTGGCAGCCGTGAGCAGGGCCGTGAAAGCGGCGTCTGCCAACGGCAAGGAGTTTCTGAAAGGCGTGCACACCGTTGACGAGGACGCTGCCGCAACCATTATTTCGGATAATGCGAAACTGGGGGTGAGGCTTTTCTGGCTGGGAAATCCGACGTTATTCCTGCAGCAGGCAGCAACACGAAGCCTAGCTTCCGCGAAAAAGGTCAAAACAGCCTGACAAAAAAACAGCATACCCTGACATTGGGAACTGGCGTTTCAGAGCAAACCAAGCTCCGCCAGTTCCCGGCGGAGTCTGGGAGGCATCTGCGCGACATCGTTGCGCCCCCCATCCACCAGATCGGCCGGGGCATCGTCGGGCGTCAGGTAGCGCCAGCCCTGGAAGGCCCGGCGCGGGGTCGGTCGGACGTGCACCAGATCCTTGGCCAGAACCAGCACCGCACAGGGCGTTCCGTCGTCCTTGGTGCCCTCGCGAATGTCGAGCAGCGGCTGCCGCGCCTGGATGACCCCCTTGATCACCCAGTAGAGCGATCCACCGTCCAGCAAGTCATCGCGGCGCTTCGGCGCCTGGTAGGTGCGATGAAAAATCTCGGGCTTTTCGCCGGCGCGCTTCATGTCCCGCAGCCGCATGGATTGCCATGACGCCAGGTCGTCGACGCTCTCGCAGCCAACGCAGAGCTTGAGAAGATGGAGGGGCATGCCGATAAAGCCTCCGCGGAAACTGGATGATAGGCAGCTTTTAACGCGATACGGCGGCAATGAGAAATCAGCGCTGGCCTGGCGCTGTGGATAGTCGTCGCGAGGGAAGGGCTGCAGGCGAGCGCACCCCGCTCTCTCCGCGACGAAATGGTGCCATTCGCGAGCCTGTGGCACCAGGCCGGTCTTGCGTCGACGTGTCATTCCGTCGAATTCTGTCGCACAGTACGATCGGTACATCGCAAGAGGTTGAGACAGGGAGACGCGCCGATGACGGTAGAGCAGGCCAACTACAAGTATTTGAAGTTTTCGCGCCCCAAGGAAGGACTGCTGGAAGTGGTCCTGTCCAATCCGGGCAAGCTGAATTCAGTGACCGTCGATGGCCACGCCGAACTCGGGCGGGTCTGGGCCGACATCGACCGTGACGAGAGCATCCAGGTTGTCCTGTTGCGGGGCGACGGCGGCACCTATTCCGCCGGTGGCGACCTCAAGCTGGTCGAGCAGATCGCAGGGAGCTGGGAAACCAGGATGCGCACCTGGAAAGAGGCGTCGGATCTGGTCTACGGCGTCATCAATTGCGCCAAGCCCACGGTCTGCGCCATGGAAGGCGTCTCGGTCGGGGCCGGTCTCGCCGCCGGCCTGCTGTGCGACATCACCATCGCAGGCAGGAACACGCGCATCATTGACGGTCACACGCGCCTCGGCGTTGCGGCGGGCGATCACGCCGCCATCATCTGGCCTCTCCTCATCGGCATGGCCAAGGCCAAGTATTACCTCATGCTGTGCGAGGTGTTGAAGGGCGAGGAGGCCGAGCGCATGGGACTGGTGTCGATGGTCGCCGACGACGACAAGGTGATCGACACGGCCTATGGCGTCTGCGACAAGTTGCTGGCCGGCGCGCAGACCGCGATGCGCTTCACCAA
>JBKDZY010000082.1:0-11503 GCA_047971765.1 Hyphomicrobiaceae bacterium
AATCGACCGAGGCCGCGTCCACGCCGAACCCGTGGGCCGCCTTGGCTTTCAGCTCGGCGATGAGGTCGAGAGCACTCTGGCGAATGGCAAGCCCCGCCATCTGCGTCGAACGCGATGCCGACGCGCCGCCGCCATCCTCGAACCCGGTTCTGTCAGCCGGCGCCAGCACGATGTTGTCGGCGCCAATCCCCAGTTGTTCGTCGGCCAGCATCGCGAAAATGGTTTCATGGCCCTGGCCGGTTGCGCCGAGCGTAGTGCGCACCTGCACCACGCCGCCGGGCTTCAGGCGCATCTTGGCGCGCTCGTTCGGCACCCCGCCCGAGATCTCGACGAACATGCCGACGCCGCCACCGCGGAGCCTTCCGCTCGACCTGGAGGCTGCCTTGCGCTGCCCCAGCCCCGCCCAGTCGGACGCAACGAGAGCACGGTCCAGAAGGTCCGGAAAGTCACCCGAGCAATAGCGCATGCCGACCGCAGTCACATGCGGCATCTCCTCGGGCCCGAGCAGGTTGCGGCGCCTGAGATCCACCGAATCCAGACCAAGCTTCGCCGCTGCAGCCTCCACCAGGCTCTCGACGATGTAGGCAGCCTCCGGCCGGCCCGCGCCACGATAGGGCGCCGTCGGCACGCTGTTGGTGAACACGCAGGTGACATCGGAATGGACAGCCGGAATGCGATAGGGCCCCGGCAGGCATCGCGACAGGTTGGCCGTGGCGATGAAATAGCCGGTATGATGGATGCACGCGCCCATAGCGACATGGGTCTTGACATCGAGCGCCAGGAACCGGCCTGCGCTGTCCAGTGCCAAACGGCCCACCATGTCGGAATCCCGCGCCTGCGCATCGGAATGGAACGCCTCCGTGCGACTGGCCGTCCACCTTACAGGCTCGCCCAGCACACGCGCCGCATGCAACAGCGCCGGATATTCGGGATAGCACCCGCTCCGGATTCCAAACCCGCCACCGACATCCAGTGTCGTGACCGCCAGGGAATGCTTGTCGATCCCCAGCGCCTCGGCAGCCTGGTCACGCACGATGGCAACACCCTGGTTGCCGGTATGCAGCTTGTAGTGTCCGGCCGCGCCATCGTAGCGCGCAATCGCCGAACGTGGCTCCATGGGCACGATCACGAGACGCTGGCTGACGCGGCGCACCTCGACGATATGATCGGCTTCGGCAAACGCCCGCTCGGTCGCAGCCTTGTCCCCCAGCGTCCAATGGAAGGCGATGTTGCCGGGCGCGCTTTGCCACAACTCCGGCGCCCCGTCCGCCAACGCCGAGGCGAGCGTCGGCGCCGCAGCACGTGGCCGCCAGTCCACCTCCACCGCATCGGCCATGGCTTCCGCCTCAGCCTTCGTCTCGGCCACACAAACGGCAACCGGCATACCGACATGGCGCGCGCGGTCGGCAGCGAGAACGGTCCACGGCGCGGCCTTCGGCGGATTGCCTTCACTGTCGGTCAGCCGGCGTTGCACGGGGATCGCGCCCAGCCCCGCCGCCTGCCAGTCCGCCCCGGTGATGACAAGACGCGCGCCCGCAATGGCCATAGCCGCCGCCGTGTCGAAACCACCGATGTCGGCATGAGCATGTGGCGAGCGCACGAACGAAGCCCACAGCGCACCTTCGACCGCGATGTTGTCGGTAAAGGAACCCGCCCCCTTGACAAGGCGCAAATCCTCTTTTCTCATGCTGCCCTCATCCTGATTTTCACCGTGGCTTTGCCGCGTTTGCGGCCCGGCGTGTGAGCGCGAACAAGCTGGACCGCTCCGGCTAAACCGGCATTGGTCTAGGCTGTCGTCTAAAAGTGCGCGTTGCAAGCCCGTTCTCATGGGCCTGACGCCGCGGGCAAAGAAAAAAGGCGACACCCGAAGGTACCGCCTTCCCTGCATTCAATGGTGACCGCATCGGTCATCGCAACCAGCCGGCACGCCCCGGCCCGCTTCAGCCTTTCGTGCGGATGTCCACGAAATGGCCGGCAAGCGCGGCCGCGGCGGCCATCGCCGGGGACACGAGGTGCGTGCGCCCCTTGTAGCCCTGCCGGCCTTCGAAGTTGCGGTTCGATGTGGACGCGCAGCGCTGGCCGGGTTTGAGCTGGTCCGGGTTCATGCCAAGACACATGGAGCAGCCAGGCTCCCGCCACTCGAAACCGGCATCCCTCAGGATCTTGTCGAGACCTTCCTGCTCCGCCTGCTGCTTCACCAGGCCCGAACCCGGCACCACATGAGCATAGGCCAGGCTCGGCGAGATCTTCTTGCCTTTGACGACGCGCGCCACCTCGCGAATGTCCTCGATCCGGCCGTTCGTGCACGATCCGATCCAGGCCACGTCGATCCCCACGTCGGTCATCTTCGTGTTGGGCTGCAGGCCCATGTACTCGAGCGCACGGACCACCGCCGAGCGGCGCGCCTCGTCCTCGATCTTGCTCGGGTCCGGCGTCATGCCGTCAATGGTCGTGACCTGTTCGGGACTCGTGCCCCAGGTCACCAGCGGCGGCAGGTTGGCCGCGTCGATCGTGACGATCTCGTCGAAGTGCGCGCCCTCGTCGGAATGCAGCGTTTTCCAGTACGCCACGGCCTGATCCCACGCCGCCCCTTTCGGGGATTTCGGACGATCCTTGAGATAGGCAAACGTCGTCTCGTCCGGTGCAACCAGACCCGCGCGCGCACCACCCTCGATCGACATGTTGCAGACCGTCATCCGCCCTTCCATGGACAGGTCGCGAATGGCTTCGCCCGCATACTCGATCACGTAGCCGGTACCGCCAGCCGTGCCGATCTTGCCGATGATGGCAAGCACGATGTCCTTCGGTCCGACCCCGGCGGGAGTCTTGCCATCCACCACCACGCGCATGTTCTTGGCCTTGCGCTGCAGAAGCGTCTGGGTCGCCAGAACGTGCTCCACTTCCGATGTGCCGATACCGTGGGCAAGCGCACCGAACGCGCCATGCGTCGAGGTATGGCTATCGCCGCAGACGATGGTCGTGCCCGGCAGCGTGAAGCCCTGCTCCGGCCCGATCACGTGCACGATGCCCTGCCGCGGGTCGAGCTCGTTGAAATACTCGATCCCGAATTCCTTGGTATTGGCCGCAAGCGTCTCGACCTGGATCCGGCTTTCCTCTTCCTTGATGCCTTCGCTGCGGTCTGTCGTGGCGATGTTGTGATCGACGACGGCCAGCGTCTTGTCGGGCGCGCGGACCTTGCGTCCGGCCATGCGCAGCCCTTCGAAAGCCTGCGGAGAGGTCACTTCATGGACGAGGTGCCGATCGATATAGAGAACGCATGTGCCATCCTCCCGGCGCTCGACAACGTGATCCTCGAAAATCTTGTCATAGAGGGTTTTGGGCGCGCTACCGGCCATGATGCGTATCCTCGGTCTGGACTATGTTTGCGTGTTCTGTCGGTTAGATAGCCCGCCACGCCGGGGCCTGCAACGGGCTGCACCATTGCGGGCACCATCCGCGATTGGTCGAATTTTAGGAAACCGGCCCGCCTGGCCATGCAAAAGCAGGAAAAATGCCGTACTCTTGCGCCACATCCGACGCCACGAGCCCCCAGAAGTGCGGACCGTGGCGCGGGCATGGACGCCCTGCAAGGAAGAATGGAGAGCCCCCTCGATGCCCCCGCCCCCTCCGAGGGAAGATATTGCGAGTGCATTGGCAACGCTCGAAGCGAAGCGAAGGCGCCTGGCCCTCGAATTGTCCCGGGAGCCGGCCTGGAATGCCCTGCGCGAGCTGGACCATCAGACGGGCAGCGGCCAGGGCCTGGAAGCCCTCCAGACTGGCGCCATGCGCCGCCGACTGATGGGATCGCTGGACAGCAAGATTCCCGATTGGCGTCAGCTCGACGCCCTGGAAACAGCCCTCTCGATCCTGGCCGGGGCCGGGATGATCGCCGCCCCCCCGGATGCGACACACGAAGCAGTCGAACAGGACAAGCTGCCGGAATTGCTGGGCCACGCGCCGCCCGGCGATCCGGCGACAGCATCTCCTCCCGAAATGATCGTGGAAGAGGACTTCTACCCCAGGCCGCCACCCCAGGCGGAGTTGCCCGAGGTCAGCGAGGATGTGGATGACATCCTGAACCGCATTCGCTCCATCTCATCTCAGCCCCGCCCCGAGCCGGAAGCCCCATCGGCAGCCCCTCGCCTGCCGCTATTGCCTCATCCGGCCCAGCGCAGACAGCCTTTGCCGCGCCAGCAGACCGATGATTGGGTCACAGGCGAAGCCAGGCCCACCGGGCACAAGACGCAACCATCAACCGAGTCGCTTGCCGACGCGATCCGGAAAGTCAGCCGCCAGCCAGCCAGCGACACACCCCCGGCCCAATCCTCCTTCCAGAAGCCGGCAGCCGATTTCTGGACGGCCAGGGCTGCCGATGAGGAAGCCGATATCGAGATCGTCGGCACAAGGCGCGCGCCAGAAACCACCCGCAGCACACCACCAGCCCGGCGCTTGAGCCCGCCCACGAAATCGCGCGTCAAGAGATGGGATGCCCCGGATGCACCGCCGCTGCCGCCGGACGTCCTCACCAATGTCACCCCCGGCAGGACCGACAGCGACACCTATGCCGCCTACCACGACGACCTCGAGGAAGCCGACGTCGAGATCGTCCGCCATCGCGGCCGTGACCAGGCCGATGGAAAACAAAATCCCTCCTGAGCCATAGGGACGAGAACTTCACGTCCAAGCCCTTGTCCCGGCACAAGAGGGATGCAGATCAGTGCGTCGCAATCCAATAGAGATGGTGGAGTGTCAGGCGTCCTTGCGATGAAGCTTCGCGCCCGTCCGCGCCTGCAGCGCCTCGAATGTGATTTCGGGGTTCATCTCGACAACTTCGAACCCGCGCTGTGTCACATCCACCACTGCCAGATTGGTGTAGACGCGCTTGACCACGCCCGGCGCCGTCAACGGCATGGCGCATGTCTCCAGCAACCGCGGCTTTCCGTCCTTGGACGTGTGCTCCATGATCAGCCAGATGCGCTTGGCACCAACGGCCAGATCCATGGCGCCGCCGACCGCAGGAACCGATTTCAGCGACGTGGTCCAGTTCGCGAAATCGCCGTTCTCGGCAACCTCGAACGACCCAAGCACGCACAGATCGAGGTGGCCGCCCCGGATCATGGCAAAGCTGTCCGAGTGGCTGACGATCGAGGCTCCGGTCTTCAGGGTTACATTCTGCTTGCCGGCATTCACGATCCAGGTATCGAGATTGTCCGGGGTCTGCAGCGGCCCCATGCCGAGGATGCCGTTCTCCGACTGGAGAACCACTTCGCGATCCTCCGGAATGAAATCACCGACGGCAAGCGGAATGCCGATACCGAGGTTGACATACCAGCCCTCGGGAATGTCGTCGGCCAGACGCTTGGCCATCTCCTTGCGGCTCCAGCCCCGGATATTGTTTGCGACCGCAGCGGAAGAAGCGGTGGTTTGGGTGGCAGTCATGGGATCCTCCCATTGGGAAAGCGCGAAACTGTGAAGTCCGGTACTGGTTTGCAAGGTTCCGGACCGGCAGTGGAAAGCGAAGCGTTAGTTCTTCATGGCCGGTGGCGGATCGCCATAGGGAATATGCATGACCCGGTCCACATAGATGCCCGGCGTATGGATGTCGTCGGGAGCCATCTCGCCAAGCTCGACGATATGCTGCGACTGCACGATCGTCAGGTCGGCCGCCGTTGCCATCACCGGATTGAAATTCCGCGCCGACGTCCGGTAGCGCAGATTGCCCCAGCGGTCGGCCTGCCAGGCTTCCACCAGCGCCACGTCCGCCGTGATGGCCTCTTCGAGGATGTACTTGCGGCCCTTGAATTCGCGGACTTCCTTGCCTTCGCCGATGTAGGTGCCGTAGGCCGTCGCCGTGTAGAACCCCGGGATGCCGGCGCCACCCGCCCGGATACGCTCGGCAAGCGTCCCCTGGGCCACCAGTTCGAGCTCCAGCTTGCCTGAAGAATGCAGCTCCTCGAACACCACCGAACCGGCAGAACGCGGGAAGGAGCAGATGATCTTCCGCACCCGGCCCGCCGCCATCAGCCCGGCAAGGCCCGTGGTCCCCGTTCCGGCATTATTGGCGACCACGGTCAGGTCCTTGGCTCCCTGTTCCGTCAAGGCATCGAGAAGCTGGTTGGGTTGCCCAACCGCTCCGAACCCGCCCAGCAGCACGGTCGAGCCATCCTTGATGCCCTGCATGGCATCGGCGAGAGATTGTACGATCTTGTTGATCATTCCAGCAGATTTCTTTGGCCGTTGATGGAAACCCGGCAACCGGACTGCTCCGGCCACCTCCGAGGAAAGGCCCATCGCCGCCGTTGACCCGGCCAGGGTTGGCCGGGTCGGCTGCATCAGGCCCTGAAATTCGAATACCTGCGCATTGTGACCAGTTCAGCCGGGAAGGCAACCGTCACGAGCCAATTTCATCGAGGAAACGCAACATCGTGGTTGCCACCAGCTCTGGCGTCTGCTGCGACATGAAGTGCGCGGTCTCCAGCACCTCGATCCTGGCCCCGGCGATCTTGCCGACCAGCGGCTCGACCACGGCAGGCGGGCGCAAACCATCATGCTTGCCCGCAATGAACAAGGTCGGACAGGTGATCCGGCCCCAGTCATCAGCCAGATCCATGCCGTTCAGCATTCGATAGATCGCCGCATAGCTCGACGGGTCGTTGCCGAGCCGCTGCGCCATGACCCGGTGATAGCGGGCCATGTCCGTGCGCAGCACCGGCGGATAGGTGGTCGCCATGCTCGCTTCGATGCCCGCGCGAACGCCGTTCTTCTCGAGCGCGTCGGCCGCAGCAGCCGTCGCAGTGCGCCGCTCCGGAACCACACCGACAGCCGGGCTCATGGGAATAAGGCCGGCGGTCCGCGCCGCGTGGCGGGCCGCAAAGTGGATGGCGATCGCCCCGCCGACCGCAATCCCCGCAATCGTGACCTTGCCGCCGATGCCCAGCGCATCGAGGAGCGAGGCCACGTCATCCGCCATCTGGTCGATGGACCCGGTGCCGCGGATCTTCTCGGAGAGCCCTGCCCCGCGCGTATCATAGCGGACAACGGTGCGGTCCCCGCTCAGGGCCGGCAGCACATCATCCCAGCTTTCAAGCGTACCGCCCATTTCATGGACGAGAACCAGTGTCTTCTCACCACGCCCCGTGACGTCGTACCTGAGTGCGGCGCCGTTCACCTCGATCCAGCTCATGAAACCTCGATCCTTCCTTGATCCTCAAGCGGGCTGTGCCCTCACCCGCGCGTCACCACCGGACGCGGCAGCCCGAGGTTCTCGCGCAGCGTCGGCCCGGCGTAGTCGGCATGGAACAAGCCCCGGCGTTGCAGCTCCGGCACCACCAGGCGCACGAAATCCTCGTAGGACCCCGGCACGCACGGCGCCCCGATCACGAACCCGTCCGCCGCCGGCGTCGTGAACCACTCTTCCATGATGTCGGCGATTTCCGACGGGGTCCCGACCCACGGATGCGGCAGTCGCCCGCGCTGGGTGATGGTGATGAAATCCCGTGGCGTCGGCATCCTCTCGCCCGCAAGCGTCTTCAACACCCGGTCCTTGCCACCCTGGGTCCCCGACATGGAATCGAGTTCGGCCTGCGTGAAGGGTTCGTCGATGGGCTTCGAACCGAAATCGAAGTTGGTATTTTCCGACAGCAGCATCAGGCTGTCGACTTCCATCGGCAAGGTGTCGAGAAAAGCGCGCTTGTCCTCGGCTTCTGCCCGCGTTTCTCCCACCACCGGATGGCAAAGGTGCGCGGTTTTCATGTGGTCCGGATTGCGCCCCCGCGCCGCTGCATCCGCCTTCATCGCCGCATAGGCCTTGGCGGCATCCTCGCGGTTCGGATTGGACGTGAAGATGACCTCGCCCCAGCGGGCCGCGAACTGGCGGCCACGCGTCGATTGTCCCGCCTGGATCACCACCGGGTTGCCCTGCGGCGTCCGCGGCACCGTGAACGGACCACGCGACGCGAAGTACTCGCCCTTGTAGGCAATCCGCTCGACCTTGCTGGCATCCGCGAACCGCCGGCTCTTCTGATCGACAATCAGGGCATCGTCCGCCCAGGTATTCCAATGACCATGCACGATTTCCATGAACTCGTCGGCCCTGTCGTAGCGGCTGTCGTGGGGTGGCGCCGACGCCTGCCCCATGTTCATGGCTTCGATGTCGTTCATGGAGGTCACGACATTCCACGCGGCCCGCCCCTTCGTCATGTGGTCCAGTGTCTGGAACAGGCGCGCGACGTGATAGGGCTGGTAATAGGTCACGGAATAGGTTGAGCCGAGACCGATCCGGCTGGTCGCCATGGCCATCGGCATCAGGCAGGCAATCGGGTCCATCTTCACGCAGCGAATGCCGCTCTCGATCGCCTCGGCGAAACGCCCGCCATGAAACTCCGGCATCCCGAGCCGGTCGTCGAAGAACGCCAACTGGAACTTCCCTGCTTCGAGAACCTTGGCGATGTGCGCATAGAATTCGGGGCTCGTGAAATCGAGACGCGAGTCGGGATGTCGCCAGGAGCCGGCAAAGTTCGAGCAGTTCTGGGCCTGCAGAAATCCGACAAGAACCATCTGACGCATGGGAAGCCTCCGGGCGGCGCGCATGGAAGCGCTGGAAATCACCGCCAAGTGTAGGAAGCATTCGACGGGCGGCGCAATGACCTATGCCGCCCCATGCCCCGGCAGGATACAAAACGTCACGCCAGGGCCATTCGACCGCCCCCACATCGGCAACGGCGTAGGGGGCAGATCTGTTGCGATCCTGGCAAACCTAGCCTGGCACCCGAAGCTGCATCAAACGCCCGCCCCTGCGCACCGACATTTCCCAATAGCGCGGCCGGCGGCTGAGCTGTCGGACAAGCTGACGGACGGTGTTGATCTTCTCGCCACCCACCGACACGATCACGTCCCCGGCCTTGAATCGAAGCCGGTCCGCAATCGACTGGGGCCTGACCTCGACGATGACAACCCCTTCGATATCATTGAGCCCGAGATCGTCGGCAAGTGCCGGATAGAGATTGACCACCCGCGCCCCATCGAGGGGGTGCTCCCCGGCCAGGTTGCGCAGGTCGTGCTCGCTCATTTGAGGCGCCGGTTTCAAGGCCACGGCAATCTTCATGCGCCGCCGGTTGCGAATGATCTCGAGCTCCGCGGTCTTGCCGACGCCGATGGTCGTCAACCGGTAGAGAACCGATCTCACATCTGCTGTCGCCGTCCCGTCCACGCCAACGATCACGTCCCCGGCCACAAGCCCGGCGGCCGCCGCCGCGCTGTGCGGATAGACCCGCATCACCGCGGCCCCGGTCGTGCGGTCGAGCTGGAGCGCATCCACGATGTCCCGCGTCACCGTCTCCAGGCGCGCGCCAAGCCACGGTTTCTCGATCTTGTGTCCCGTAATCGCGCTATTGACCCAGATCCGCACGAGGTTCGACGGAATGGCGAAGCCGATACCTTGCGAACCGCCCGAGCGCGTGTAGATCGCGGAGTTGATGCCGATCAGGCGGCCCATCATGTCCACCAGCGCACCGCCCGAGTTGCCCGGATTGATGGCCGCATCGGTCTGGATATAGACCTGGGAATCGGATTTCCCGATTTCGGAGCGCGCCAGGGCGGAAATAATACCGCTCGTCACGGTCTGTCCCACGCCAAAGGGATTGCCGATCGCGAGCACCTGGTCGCCAACCTCGATGTTGTCCGAGTTGTCAAACTGGAGATAGGGAAACGGCCCCTTGTTGCCCTCGATTTTCAGGACCGCGATATCGGCTTTGTCATCCTGCAGCAGGACCTTCGCGTCGAACTCCCGCTTGTCGGCCAGCACCAGCCTGATCTCGGCCTTGCCGCCAATCTTGATGACGTGCGTGTTCGTCACCACGACCCCGTCCGGCGACACGATCACACCGGATCCGAGCGATGATTCGGTCCGCTCGCGCGGCATATTGAATTGCTCGCCGAAGAACTGGCGGAAGAACGGGTCGTCGAAGTGCGAGCGCACCCGGACCCGCCCCTTGACGAAGATATTGACCACGGCTGGCGCGGTCTGCTTCACGATGGGAGCGAAGGAATAGAAGACCGCCTCGCGGGACGGCGGAACGATGCGCCGCTGCGCCATGGCCGCGGACGACACCTGGATTGAGAAAAGCGCTGCCAGGATCAACAACGCCGAATGGCCGAGCCGGAAATGCGGCATGCCGGAACCTCCCTGTTCTCGAGACAGGGCCGGGCCGCACGACACAGACCGCCCGCCCCCGGAGATACACGCCGTCGAGGCCATCACCTCGTGTGTTTCGGGGCAGTTGCCGCCCGGCACGGAGCCAAGCGGCAATGCGATCAGCCGACGATCTCGTCGAGTCGGAAATTGAGGGCGATCTCGCGCTCGGCCGACGCCGGGCTGTCGGAGCCGTGCGTCGAGTTCTCACCCTTGGAAACCGCGAACTCCTTGCGGATGGTGCCTGCCGCGGCTTCTGCCGGGTCGGTCGCACCCATCACGTCGCGATACTTGGCGATGGCATTCTCGCCTTCGAGAACCTGCAGCACGATCGGCCCGGACGTCATGAAGGTGACCAGTTCGCCATAGAACGGCCGCGCCTTGTGCTCTTCGTAGAACTTCTCGGCCTGCGCCTTGGTCCAGAGCACACGCTTCTGGGCCACGATCCGCAATCCCGCCTTCTCGATGACGGCATTGATTGCCCCGGTCATGTTGCGCCGCGTGGCGTCCGGCTTGATGATGGAAAACGTGCGCTCGATCGCCATGAAGGCTCCTCATGTGATAGTTGTATGGGTCGGAATTCGAAGTTTCCGGAACAGGCAGCCCCTGTCCGCGCTCGCGGCGGGTTATAACTTCCCCCCCACGCGCATTCAAGAACACCGGCCACGTGGCACCCCGCGCCAACGCCGCACCCCGAAGACGGCATTACCCCTTCGGTTTTTCGTCATCCCAGACCTTTTCCGGCATCGGCAGCCCGACCCAGGTGGACGCGGGCAACGGGTCGTCAGGCGCGATCCCGATGAATGTTTCGAGGATCATGGCCATCTGCCGGCAGTGCTGGCCCGAATGCCACGTCGTCCGCTCCAGGAAGTCATGCTTCGACTGCGCACCGTAGTAGGTTTCCGCCGGCTCATCGAAATCCGTGTACTGGCCCTGGGTTCCCCACCACGCCTTGAAGCGCCGCTCCACATCCGCGCCATAGGCCAGGATATCGGCCTTGCAGTTGCAGCCTGCCGGCGCCACGCGATTGTACGCGCCTTCGGACAACGCAAGACCATCCACTTCATGCTCGATCCAGGCATCGACCACGTTGAACGTGTGCCACGCGAGATTGCCGAACGACCGGGGACGCCCCGGCACCTCCTCGTGCATCCTGTCTTCCGGCATCTGTCCGAACAGCCGCTGTTCCGCTTCCAGGATCAACCCGATCCGCCGCGCAAGCTCTGGCGGCGGGAGAATGCTCTGCCCACCGAGATCAATCCCGACGAGATCGGCCACATCGCGCAGGATCTGGCCGTTGGCCCAGCGCCCACC
>JBKDZY010000083.1:0-10767 GCA_047971765.1 Hyphomicrobiaceae bacterium
TGCCTGATCGTCATCCTCAGCACGATCTGTTCATCTGCGATGTGGCGGATGCAGTCCTGAAGGACGTGATGCAGCACATGGAGCACCCGTTTTACTCCCTTTCCAAGAAGCCAGAGACCACGGTTAAGCGCTACAGGAACGGCGAGAACTGGTTGGAAATCACGCCAAGTGTCAAAGGTCTCGCCACGATTTATGACAAGGACATCCTGATCTACTGCATCAGTCAGATCATGGCGAAGCTAAAGCTGGGTGAGCTGGTGTCGCCACGCGTTCGGATCAACTCGCGGGAACTGCTGATCTTCACCAACCGGGGAACAAGCGGTCGGGAATATCAATCCCTCCTCGATGCGCTGGACCGCCTCGAAGGAACACGGATCAGGACCAACATTGTCAGCGGCGATGAAGAGCAGATCGACGGCTTCGGTCTGATCGACGCATCCTCGATCCGTCGTAAGCACGGGTTGGACGGCCGCCTACTCTGGTGTGAGGTGAAGCTGTCGGATTGGGTGTTCAACGCGATCCGGAAAGAAGAGGTCCTGACCCTGCACCGGGACTATTTCCGACTGCGCAAGCCAATCGAACGCCGCGTGTACGAGATCGCTCGAAAGCACTGCGGGCAGCAGAGGACGTGGCGGATCACCCTGCGGAAACTTCTGCTCAAGACCGGATCCCAAAGCCCGGAGAAGCGCTTCCGCCAGATGATCAAGCAGTTGGTCCAGCATGACCACTTGCCCGACTACAATGTTACCTTCGACGAAGCTGCGGACATGATTATCTTCACCAATCGCGGCACGATGGCCCCTGCGCCGATGATCGAAGGGCGTGTTCCCCCGCTGAAGCCGGATACCTATGAACACGCTAGGCAAGTCGCGCCAGGCTGGGACGTACACTACCTCGAACGCGAGTGGCGGGACTGGATTTTTGAACCGCCCCGCGATGCCGATGGGGCTTTTGTCGGCTTCTGCCGGAAGTGGTTCGAAAAACGTGGCAGGCCTTAATAGGACGCAAATCCGGTAATAGAAATATTACCGGTTATCGATTTATATCTGGTGTTGAAAACAATTCCGGTAACGGATACAAATCCGGTAAAACAAACAGGCAGGTTCAAGCAATGCCCGTCATCGTCATGGCAAGCCCCAAGGGGGGTGTCGGAAAATCCACATGCGCCGTGCTCCTCGCATCGGAATTCGCCCGCATGGGGGCTGAGGTTTCAGTCCTGGACTGCGACCCGAACAAATCCCTGACCCGTTGGGCCTCTCACGGCACGCCCAAGGGTGTCACGCTCCTGAGCGATATCGGTCGGTCAGAAATCGTACCGACCATTCGGGGCGCGGATGGGGACGGCAAGATCGTGATCGTGGACCTCGAAGGTATCGCCTCGCAGCTCGTCAGCCGTGCGATCTCTCAAGCCGACCTGGTGATCGTGCCAATGCAGCCAACGGCGCTCGATGCAGAGATCGGTTCCGAAGCTCTGGCACTGGTGCGCGAAGAAGAAGAGGCGCTTGGGCGTCAAATTCGCCACGCGGTTGTTCTGACCAAAACAAGCGCGGCTGTGAAAAGCCGGGTCCAGAAAGAACTCGAAGAGCAGCTGCGCGGTGCAGGGATCGACGTGATCGAACCCTCTCTAGTCGCACGGGCGGCTTTCTCTGAAATTTTTGCCTATGGCTTTGATCTGACTGCCATGATGCAAGACCAAGGGATGATGACAGGCGGCAAGATCGACAAGGCTATCGTAAACGCCCAAAGCTTCATGGAGGCTGTCTATGAGCGGCTCAAATAGACTTGCCGGGTTGAAAGCACGCCCGAAAGACACAACCGTCGAAGAGGTTCGACGCGTAGACGAAGTGGGGGAGGCGAGGGGGTTCCTTGACCGATCCCCGCGCAAAAAACCCGGCCGCAAACCAAGTCCACGAACCTGGCAGCTCCATCCCAAAGTTTTTCCGAAGGTAGGAGAGGCTATCGCGGCTGAGGCCGAACGGCTTGGGATCACGCAGGGACAGTTGATCGAGCAAATGTGGGAAGCTTATGAGCAGAAAGAGCTCTAGCGGACGACCTATGGATACACGCTCGCCAGCACAACGACGTCGCATCATGCAATCGGTGAAGACGAAAGATACTGGCCCCGAAATGATCGTACGGCGCATGCTGCATAACCACGGCTATCGCTACAGATTACATCGAAAAGACCTGCCAGGACGCCCTGACATCGTTTTCAAAGGCAGGCGAAAAGTGATCTTCGTTCATGGGTGTTTCTGGCATGGGCATGGGTGCTCGAAAGGCAAACTTCCTAAATCGAAGCTTAACTATTGGCAGCCCAAGATCGAACAGAATAAGACCCGCGATGATCGAAACATTGCAGAGTTAGAAGCGGCCGGATGGAAAGTGCTCGTGATCTGGCAGTGTGAGATTGCCAACAGCGAGGCACTTTGGCCGTGGATACAAGGGTTTGTGGATAGCTGAGGAAGGCGATCGACATCTGCGAAGCCGCCTGCTAAGATTAAGAATCAAAACGTTCAGGGGGCAGCATGAGACCGATCGGCATCGACCTATTTGCAGGGGCAGGGGGACTAAGCCTCGGCTTCGAGCAAGCAGGCTTCGATGTGAAGGCTGCGGTCGAGATCGACCCTGTGCATTGTGCCGTGCACGAGTTCAACTTCCCCGAAACTACCGTGATCCCCGCCTCGGTCGCCGAGCTTACCGGAGAAGAGATCAGGCAACGAGCTGGCCTTGAGAGTAAAAAAATCGACTGCGTGTTCGGCGGTGCGCCATGCCAGGGCTTTTCCCTGATCGGTCACAGAGCGCTCGACGACCCCCGCAACAAGCTCGTTCTCGATTTTGTACGGCTCGTGCATGAGCTCGATGCCGAGAGCTTCGTTTTTGAGAACGTCAAAGGACTCACGGTCGGCAAGCACAAAACATTCCTGAAAGAACTGGTAGAGGCTTTTGATCGGGTCGGCTACGAGTGCCGCTTGCCTTGGAAGGTGCTCAATGCCGGTCACTACGGTACGCCGCAATCGCGCGAGCGCTTCATCCTCATGGGTGTGAAGAAGGGTAGGGCACTTCCCGATTATCCTGCTCCGACGACCAACATTTCCGGTCGGCCCAAGCTTTACCCCGAGCTCGACTTTGGACCGTCCTGTGCCGAGGCGATCGGGGATCTACCCGATGCCGATACTTTCGAGACCCTAAACTCGAGCGATGCCGTCAAGACGAGCCGCTTTAGCGATCCGTCCGACTATGCAGCCGAACTGCGTGGTCTCAAGAACGACGCCTGGCATTTCGGTTATGTACGCGAGTGGAATCCCAATGTGCTCACGTCGAGCGCCCGCACCGACCACACCGAGATTTCGCGGCGGCGTTTCCGCCATACGGAAGAGGGGGCGGTCGAGCCGATCAGCCGGTTCTTCAAGCTTCCACAAGGCGGCGTTTCCAACACGCTTCGCGCCGGAACGGACGGCGCGAGGGGCGCGTTCACCAGCCCACGCCCTATCCATTATCGTCATGCGCGCTGTGTCACCGTTCGCGAAATGGCGCGCTTGCACGGCTTCCCCGACTGGTTTCGGCTTCATGCGACCAAGTGGCATGGCGCGCGGCAGATCGGCAATGCGGTCCCGCCGCCTTTGGCTAGGGCCATCGCCACGAAGGTGATTGAAGCCCTGGGCATCGAACCGACCACGCCCGAAGAAACCCTGTCGCTTGGCGATCCTGAGCTTTTAACACTCGACCTTTCGCAGGCATCACGACGGTTTGGCATCACGCCGCCGCCGAGCAAGCGTAATCGAAAGAGCGGCGCGAAAAAGCGCAAGCAGGAAGAGATCGAGGGAGAGATCAACGCGGGGAGGGTTGCCTATGGCTAAATCGCCTAACCGCTATGGAGCTCTGATCGAGAAGATATTCTTCGACCGCTACAGCGACGGTGCGACCGAGCTTGAATTTGCCCGTATCGACATCGAGGATGCGGCCGAGGTGTTGGACATCAAGCTACCGAAGAACCTGGGCGACGTGCTCTATTCATTTCGGTTTCGGGCGGCATTGCCCGAACGCATTGTCGAGACCCACCCCGAAGGCATGGAGTGGGTAATCGAGCTCGCAGGGCGGGCCGTCTACAAGTTTCGCCTGGTCAAGATCAATCGTGTCTTGCCTCGCGAAGACCTGGTGACGATCAACATCCCCGATGCAACCCCCGAGCTGATCCGAGCCTATGCACTCGACGACGAACAAGCGCTTCTGGCCATCGTGCGCTACAACCGGCTAATCGACACGTTCTTGAGCCTCACTACCTACAGCCTTCAGAACCATCTTCGCACGACCGTTAAAGGGATTGGGCAGATCGAGATCGACGAGCTCTATGTCGGGCTCGACAAGCGCGGCTGCCATTACGTGGTCCCCGTGCAGGCCAAGGGTGGCAAAGATCAGATCGGCATCGTCCAGACGAGCCAGGACATTCGCTTCGTCGAAGAGAAGTTCCCCGGGATGCGGTGCCGAGCGATCGCTGCGCAGTTCATGGACGCACATATCATCGCGCTCTTCGAGCTGACCCTACAGGATGACGAGATCAAAGTTGTTGAGGAACGGCACTATCGGCTTGTTCCGGCGAAGAAGCTAGATCAGGTCATGATCAGGAACTATCGGGATTGATATCCTAGCTACTGTCTCGTTGACGAGTGGCGGTTTAACCTGTGATTGTCTTCAAAAGTAACAGATAAACCCTTTAGGAGCGCCATGAATAGTAAAGTTCGTGAGATTAGCGGCGGACCAACCAAGCGGTTCTTCGTGGCAATGCTACCAAGAGACATTGAGCTTGGAGATGCGATTCTCGATCTTGTCGATAATAGCGTAGATGGTGCGATGCGCCAGAGGCGCAAGTCTCTTCAAAAATCAGATGTCTATAAGGGATTCAGATGCAATCTTGAGATATCCGAAAACGGATTCCGTATTGCTGACAACTGTGGCGGAATACCCAAAGAATATATAGATTCTGCTTTTCGTCTTGGCCGTCCACAAGTCGACAAGGATGGAGACCTGCCGACGATTGGTATGTACGGCATTGGTATGAAGCGTGCCATCTTCAAGATGGGGCTCGAAGCGAAAGTTCGCTCAGTGACGGGTGGAATCGCCTCAATCGTCGAGTACACAGAAGGCTGGTTAGACCCTGAAAACGATGATTTCACGCTTTCAATTGGGGAAGAAGACGACGATCAAAGCGGTGACGGTGTTCACATTGATATCAAGAAGCTTAAACCCGAGATTGCGAAACAATTCGGTCGCACTAGCTTTGTGAACAAGCTGGCCGACTCAATATCTGAGCATTTCGCCTATTTGATGATGAAGGGCTTCGAGGTTTGCCTAAACGGATCATTGCTTAAGCCACGCACGATTCAAGTAGCAGCATCAGAAAATCTGGATAATGGAATTCAACCTTATAACTACACCGCGAATTTTAATGGTGTAGAAGTGAACATCACTGTTGGTTTGTACAGGCGTTTAACCACAGAAGATGAGATCGAGAGCTCAACGCTCGCTTCGGATGCCGTTGAAAGAGCTGGCATCTCAGTAATCTGTAACGACAGAGTCGTGCTTGTTTCGGATCGTACCGCTAAAACTGGCTGGGGCTTGGGAAGTGTTCCCCGATATCACCCCCAATTTCGAGCAATTGCTGGCGTTGTAATTTTCACGGCTGCCGCCGCTTCAAAGCTGCCAATTTCTACAACAAAGCGGGACTTAGACACAGACTCCGATGTCTATGTGCGTGCTCTCAACGCAGTTAGCGAGGGGATCGTTACGTTTACGTCGTTTACGAATAAGTGGAAGGGCAAGGAGAGAGAAACAGATAAGCTTATTGAGCAGGTCGAGCGGATTGAGGCCACGAGCGTAGCGCTCGCTGCACAACATGGCATTGCAGCGCGTGGTCAAGGAGGCGGCGCTAGAAAATATATTCCTAGCTTGCCTCGCCCTCAAACAGAACGAACCACTCGAAGAATAGCTTTTTCAAGGGATATTGACGAAATTCACGCTGTCTCCAAACATCTTTTTGGCGACGCAAATGTTGCTCCGGGAGAGGTCGGTTCAGCATGTTTTGATTGGATATTCAAGAGTTCAAAAAAATGAGTGCTGCTGGTCTGCCCTACCGCCTTCGACCGAACAAGTTTGTTGATCGAGAGCTATTTCTGGACATTATATCAAGAGTCGTGAGTGCACGAGGCCCAAGAGATTATGCGTACATCTCAATGGGCGGAGCCCATCTAGTGGACCATTTTGGGATTTTTCGCCGCACAGGCATCGAAAAGCTCTACGCATTTGACGAAGAAGACAACACCGTTGAGCGACAGAAAACAAACAAACCTTTTGATCGGGTAGAATGCCGGTGTCACGGAAGCAACGAACTTGCGGGCCGCTATGAGCAGATTTTAAACGATCTTGGCGCAGAAAAGGCAGTGATTTGGCTGGATTATACACGACCGAAGCAACGGCTCTCCCAGCTTCAAGAGGTGGAGAGCATAGCCAAAAAACTGATCCCTGGAGATGTCCTCCGAGTGACACTGAATGCCGACACGGAGGGCTTACAGAAGCTAAAAGCACAGCTACCTAAGGGAATAGACTTCGCCACGCCGAATGAGGAGTGGGCTGCCCTGCTTCGTCAACAGCTAGGAGAATTCGTTCCCGCCGATTTGGACGGCTTCACAGCCACTTCGTTTCCAAGCGCTCTAGCTCGCTGCATAGAAGCGGCCATCTCCTCGGGACTCGCCCAAGGAGACGAGGGCGCGACTGCGTTGCCCCTTTTGAGCACGACCTATCAAGATACTTCTCGGATGCTATCGGTCACAGTCTTGATCCGCAGAGACGATGAGGAGGGCGCAGCGCCACCGCATTGGGAGTTTTTACCTAATGGGTGGGGTGATGTCATAAATATTGACGCGCCTGACCTTTCGTTGCGTGAAAAAAGTAAGCTCGACAGCATCCTGCATTTGGGTGCAAAGGATGCCGCGGATACCCTTGGTTTTTTTCTTGGGGACAGTCGAGAAAGAAGCGAGGCCACCATAGGCAGCTACACAACTTTTCGGAGATACTATCCTTCATTTTTTAACGTAGAAGCTTAGGCCCGACGCACCGTCCTCTCACTGACATTGAACAACCGTGCGATCTCCGAAATCGTTCGTTGCTCATCGTCGCGCATATGACGCACCTCGTCCCTCTGCACAGCCGATAGGGCGGGCGGTCTACCGCCAACCCGCCCGCGCTTACGTGCGGAAGCCAGTCCTTCCTTGGTTCGCTCTGAAATCCGCTCCCGCTCGAACTGGGCGATAGATGCGAAAACATGGAAGACAAGCCGGCCAGCCGGCGTCGTCGTATCGATATCCTCGGCCAGAGACCGGAATTCGGCACCGCGCGCGCGGATCGTCTCCACGATCTCCAGGAGGTCTTTCAAGGATCGGGCCAAGCGGTCGTATTTCGTGACGGTAACAACATCGCCGTCGCGGAGCTGATCCAACATCTTGTCCAGCTCGGCCCGGTCGCGTTTCGATCCGCTGATCTTGTCAGCGAAAATCTTCCCGGCCCCGGCCGACTCCAGGGCATCGGTCTGGGCATCCAAGTTCTGCTCGTCAGTGCTGACGCGGGCATATCCGATAATCATGCCGCACTGTGACAAAAACCTGCCAGAACCGCAAAGGTTTTGCCCGGGGTTTCTGTCACCGCTAACCAGTTGATCTTGGATGGGGCAGAGGATGTGGACAAAAACGACCGTTTCTGGCAAAATAGGGCAGCCGCCTCAGATGACATTACCCTTCATTCTCACTGAAGTCTTCAAGGCTTAGATTCATCACATCAAGGAACCGATTGTTGACGACGGGGTCGATACGATCAGCCTCGTTCCTGACGCGGATCGCTTCAAGTCTGGCGGCTTCGGCGTCCAACTTTCGCTGTTCGTGCTCTTTCTTGCGCTCAATGAGCCATTCGTGCTGGCGCGAGGCATGTTCGCGGTGAAAGACCTCGGCCAAAACAACGAGTTCGACAGCGATCTCTGTGAGATGTGCCTCGAGCCTTGAATCATCGGCATCTGCCCAAGCGATCCGGACATCCTTTCCCTGATAATGGCTTGGGACGATCAAGGACAACGGCTCCTTCGCTTGGCGATGATCATCCGGGTTCCGATAGTAGTTGTTCCGTGCTCTGTCTGATGTCGCGAGGAGTTTTAAAGGCACATGCTGTTGATGCACCGTGAGCGAGAATTCTATGGCTTCCTTACCGTGAATGCTGGGCTTCCCACCGCATTTTGCTACACCAAGAAACAACGCATTCATGACCCGTAGTCTGCGCTGTTCGAACGGGTTGTCGAAGAGTGGTTTGTCCCATGAATAGGCCCACCGGCTTTCTGCAAACTTTTCTCGCCTCTTATCATCTGCGGTTAACAGCCGCTGAATGATGTGGTGCCAAGTATGCTTCCCACGAGGTACAACCACCCGACCAATTTTTTTGGCGACCGAAGACCGCACCTCCTCGATTGGGATGTCAAATGTCGGCTGAGGAGGTAGCGGTGCATCCAAATCCACGTTCGAGTTGTAGTACCGATCATAGCCACTACCTCCGAGGCCAAACTCAGCTGACATCCCTGGAGCACGATCAGGTAGCGGAACTCGTTTGGTTGATTTACCTGCCTTGATCTTTGCCCAGTACCCACGGTCCGGAACAGGAATGTCAAACTTCCGGCAAGTATTCTTGACAGAAGTCGCCGATGCGCCAACGATCTCAGGAAGATCCTTTAGTGGCTGGCTCCACACAAGGTCATAGAGCTCAACCCTAGAGAGTTTCGTGCTGGAGGCCATCGCCTTTCCCTTACCTTCTGGACATCCGCTCGAAAAGCGGGGTGAAAAATCGCGAAAACCCGGCCACGCTCCGGGGTCTTAGGTTTCAGTGTGACAGGGCGCGTGACACAGGCTCAATAATACCCATGGTAAGTCATTGAAACTAAAGTAATAATAAAGTGCAAAAAACACGCCGACAGGTCAATGTAGTTCTCTTATAAATAGCGCAGTGTGACACTATCTTCATATAATGACGACAGACATTGCGAAATACCTACTCAACAATGGCCCAAAGCTCACCTCGGACATTCTGCGCCATCTTGAAAGTTCTGGCCTCGCTCCAGAGACCGCGCGCCAAAGACTGCGGCGCAGGCCCTCCTCGGTCAGGACGCTGTCCGGGTTGAGCTTTCCAAAGAACGCGCGATTTTACTTTCACGAGGCGCATTTTGGAACCCATCGGTATTGGGACGGTCTCTACCAAGCCCTGACCGAAGGTAGCCCGACCTACGGGCCCGCCATCGCAGCTATGATCGCAAAAGGCGGCATCATCCCGAAGGACTTCTTCCCGATCATTTCCGGCGCCCCGCTGAAGCAGAAAAAAAAGACCGGCAGCGACGCCGTGCTGGCGCGCCTGAAGGGCATTGGCTTTCTTGATGAGGTCACGATGGGTGAGACGCCCGTCGTGGCATTTCATCACCATTCAAGCTTCCCAGTCGACTTTGATGGCTATGCTGCGCAACTGACTGTGCAGCGTGTGCTTCTTGATGCTGTGGCCGATTGGGCACGCAAACTTGGCATGGTGAGTTACAACAAAGTGGCGATCCGCGAGGGCGGCGAACCTCTTCCTCAGTTTGGCACCCATGCCTTTGACCTAGTCGCCCCCAGCTACCTGACGCCTATGGTGCGCTATGCGGGCGGCAAACCAAAACCTGGCTTCCTTGTAGCGGATGTCTATTTGGGTGAACTGGACAAAGCAGCGGCTCGAGCCTTTGTGCGAAAATGCGAGAGCTCCCACGCAATGCGGCGCCTGCCGCCTTTCCTTCCAGTTATCGTCGCGGATGGCTTTCACCATGATGCGTTTCACGATTTGCGCGCCAACGGCATCATCGCAACAAAACCATCCACCCTCTTCGGGCGTGATGTCGCGCGCGGTCTTGCGGGTCTTCTCGAAACCCTGCGCCATGCCAGCGCGATTGCAGCCAAGAACCCTGAAGTGATCGGAAAGCTCTTCGATCAGCTCGGCCATATCGAAGGGGCCGCGGGCAATCTGCGCGGCGCGCTTTTTGAACTAATCGTTGGACATATCGCCACGCTCCAAGGGAGCGGGTCCATAGATATTGGAAAAAAGCTGCATCTGGGGCCCGAAGAGCGCTACGAGATCGACGTGTTCTGTGTTTCAGCCGAAACTGTCCGCCTCATCGAGTGCAAAGGCTATGCCCCCACGCACCGGGTAGATGCTGAGGAGGTTGAAGCCTGGATTCGCACAAAGGCACGCCGCCTTCAGAAACATTTCCGCACTCAGGATTCGCTACAAAACCGGTCATTTAGCGTGGAGTTTTGGACGTCGGGGACTTTCACCAATGAGGCCAGGGAACTTGCTGACGCCGTTTCAAATGAGACTAGCCGCTACAACGTCAATCTGATGACTGGGTCGGATGTCCGAACCCTCATCACAAAGGTCAACGCCAAGGGCTTGGGCAAGGTATTTGATGAACACTATGCCAAGCACCCGATTACCAAAGCTGAACGCAAATACGAAACCGTCGAGGAATTTGGTTCGGTGATTGAAGACGCCATGTGACATGATCATCTTGCCATTCAGATCGCGCAAGCCGTGCACGCGGGAACCCATTTCAACCTGACGGCATCAGGGACTTCCTTCCTGAATACGAGATGGAGGCGGAGCGGCTTGGTCCGACACTGCTGGTTTCCGACGCCGCCGCGCTGCGAGCCTACACGCTCATAA